>NZ_JBLVQN010000027.1:0-80061 GCF_058323225.1 Neobacillus sp. PVCKKU3 | reverse complement strand
ACTTCGGTAGCCAATCACCCTCTTTGGCTACCCTGTTTCCACTTTTGGCTGAACTTCGGTAGCCAATCGCCCTCTTTGGCTACCCTGTTTCCACTTTTGACTAAGTCTCGGTAGCCAATAGCCCTCAATTGGCTACCATACTCTCAACTTTGTCTTAATCTCAGTAGCCAATACCCCATTGGCAACTTGGGACTTTATTATGTATGATATACCTTATTTAAATAGAAAACAGACGCCCCACCCGGCGTCTGCTCATCATCTCAAGTACTTTTTAATCTTCTCTAACACATACGGAACCGAATGAAATGCATAAAGCGTCTCTGCAACACGCCCACCTTCCACAAACAATAAACACGGCACGCTTTCAATCGCAAAAGACCGAGCCAAATCGGGGTAGTAGTTTAGGTTCATTTTTCCAATACTAACATCCCCAAGTGCTGCCTCCGCGACAACTAGCATTTTCCCGGCCACTTGGCAGGTCCCGCACATAGGTGTATAAAAGTAAACTACACCGCGCTCACCGCTCTCCCAAAACGCGGAAAATTCATCTCGATTCCATTCTAACATCAGTAACTTCAGCCCATCTCTAAAAACTCTTTATGCACGTCAATGTTTGCCCCCAGCAAAACCGTTGCTAAGTGGTGCTCTGGGGCGGTTGCCACTTCGCGGTACATTCGGTCTATATATAAATGCTCTGCATTTGGAAATTCTCTTTTAAAAAGCTTGCGCAGCTTTTCACCTGCAGCATCGGCGTCAACAAGAATGTAGACATCTTTGTCCTCAAGAATATCAATCCACTCATCCAACTTTGTGTGGCTAATGGTCCCGTTTGTACAAATTATTTCGACGGGCTCTTTTAAAATATTCTTGACCTTGTTTTTGTCCGACTTTCCTTCGACAATAAGAACTTTGTCAACATACGAATCATTCATCATCCATCACCTGATATGAAGTGGTTTACTGTTAACATATTCCGGAATTACTAATACGTGTACACATCTTTGTATGTCAACTATACCATCATTAGTATTTTAAAAATAGGAATTTGCTTAAAAGATGATGGAATCTTTTCATTTCTCAGCACCATCCACCATCATCACAGTCAGTATACTTGGCATCCCGGCCCTCTGTTTTGGTGACATGCTGATATATTTTTTGGCCTTCGGCTTCAAAATGATGTTCAAGCTTCATTTGAACATTCTCTGGAAGCTTACATATGCCGATTGACTGATTTTCCAAAAACAGCTCTAATTCTCCATTTTTGAGCTTGCCCACTACCCGGTCTGTTACGTCTATCTTATGTTGATTCAATGTCATTTTTTCCACCTGCCATATAATTTTATTTATAGCTTCCCCATTAACGCAGAAGAAAAAGTGGTAATAAAAAGAAAAAGCACCCGCAATGGGCGCTTTTTTGCTCAAAAAATTAATCTTCTTTAATTATTTCTTCATATTGCTCAGCAGTCAGCAGTTCATCCAGCTCGCCGCTATTTGAGACTTCAACCACGATCATCCATGCTTTTTCATATGGAGATTCGTTCACATATTCAGGGTTGTCATTCAAATCTTCGTTAATTTCCACAACCTTGCCGCTTACCGGAGAATAAAGTTCGGAAACCGTCTTAACAGACTCAACGCTGCCGAATGGTTCGCCGGCATTGATCTCATCGCCGACTTCAGGAAGTTCAACGAAAACAATGTCTCCTAATTCATGCTGTGCAAAGTCGGTGATGCCAATACGCACGAGGCTGCCTTCGTTTTTTACCCATTCATGTTCTTCAGTATAACGCAATTCTTTTGGTGTGCTCATTGTCTAAATCCCTCCATGATTTTTCTAATAATATCTATCATCGAAATAAATCGATTGCCATTTTAATGATGGACTATTTCGTCCATACTTTCTCAAACTCATCTTCTTTAAAGCCGACAGTGACATGTTCACCGTCTGTTAAAATCGGGCGTTTCAGCAACATGCCGTCAGACGCAAGCAAGTCTAACAGTTCATCTTCGGAAGCGGTCTTTAATTTGTCTTTAACGCCTAATTCACGATATTTCATTCCGCTAGTGTTGAAAAACTTCTTTAATTCCAAGCCGCTTTTTTGATAAAAATCTCGTATTTCCTCACGGGATGGAGGGTTTTCCACGATATGTACAGGCTCGTAATTAACTTCATGCTGGTCAAGCCACTTTTTTGCGTTTCGACATGTTCCGCACTTCGGATACCAGTAAAAAGTCAAAGACATCCTTTCACCGCCTTTTAATTCAGTCATAATTGAATATTACCATAACCATTTTCAAAATAAAAAATATCCAACCAAACAATTCGACTAATTTCGTGAAAATCCTGCCAAGTTTCGAAAAAATTCAAAAATAAAAAAGGGCCCCTACATGAACAAAGGGGACCCGGTACAAGATATTAAACTAAATAACGTTCTGCTTCGATGATGACATCGGCAGCTTCGCGTTTTTTCGCAATTACGTTGATTGGAGTGTGGCGAGTCAGCTTTCTTAGTGTGGAAAGCATCATGCGCAGCATGTCGCCTTGTTCAACAGCCACAAGTGTTTCTTTAGCAACAGCTTCGATACGGTTGAACGCTTCTTGGCAGAAGATTTGAGTGTAAAGAAGCTTCTGCTGGTTCTTTTCTGCACCGTCTTTGGCAATTGCTTTTTCAGTACGTAACACAACAGATTCCATTGAATATACGTCAGAAATGATATCAGCGATATTTGCAAGGATTTCTTGCTCTTTTTCAAGGGCCTTACCAAATTTTTGAGCTGATAAACCAGCGGCAACTAGCGCAAGCTTCTTAGCTTGCTTTACTAGATATTTTTCCTGTGCTAATGGCTCATCGCCTGGCTCTTCAGGCATTAACATCATTAATTCTTCTTGAAGGGCCATTGCTTTTTGGAATAATGGAAGCTCGCCTTTGATCGCTTTTTTCACAAGCGTTCCAGGAACAAGAAGACGGTTGATTTCGTTTGTTCCTTCGAAAATACGCTGGATACGGGCGTCACGGTATGCTCTTTCAATTGGGTACTCCTGCATGAAGCCGTAACCGCCATGGATTTGTACACCTTCGTCAACCACATGGGCGAGTACTTCACTGCCGAAGAATTTGTTTAATGAACACTCGATTGCATATTCAGCGATAGAATCCGCAAGTTTCTTAATATCTTTAGTTTCTTCATCGGAAAGCTTACCTTGGTTTTCTTCATATAGGCCGATTGTACGCCATACGGAGCTTTCAGCAGCATAAATTTCAGAAGCCAATGTTCCGAACTTTTCTTTTGTTAAATTAAATTGAGAAATTGGTGTTTTGAATTGCTGACGGCCGTTTGCATATTTTACAGTCATTTCAAATGCTTTCTTGGAACCGCCCACAGCACCGATTGCAAGCTTGTAACGACCGATATTTAAGATGTTGAACGCGATAACATGGCCTTTGCCGATTTCGCCTAATAGGTTTTCAACTGGAACTGGGACATCTTCTAAAATTAGGGTACGAGTGGATGAGCTCTTGATACCCATTTTCTTTTCTTCAGCGCCGGTAGAAACGCCAGGGAAGCTACGGTCTACGATAAATGCTGAGAACTTTTCACCGTCAATTTTAGCGTAAACAACAAATACATCTGCGAAGCCGGCGTTGGTGATCCATTGCTTTTCGCCGTTTAGAATATAGTGAGTGCCTTCTGCATTTAATTTGGCAGTCGTTCTTGCGCCTAGAGCGTCAGAACCTGAACCTGGCTCAGTCAATGCGTAAGCAGCTAGTTTTTCACCAGATGCAAGAGCTGGTAAATAGCGTTTCTTTTGGTCCTCGTTACCGAATAAAACGATTGGCAGCGAGCCAATACCAACGTGTGCACCGTGGGAAAGCGCGAAACCTCCGCCGCCGGCCATTTTTTCAGTAATTAAAGATGAAGTGATTTTGTCCAAGCCTAAACCTTCGTACTCTTCAGGCACGTCAGCAGCTAAAAGACCTAGTTCGCCAGCTTCCTTTAAAAGCTTGACAGTAATATCAAATTCATGGTTTTCAAGACGCTCAAGAACAGGATGAACTTCTTTTTCCACAAAGTCTTCAGCTGTCTTGGCAATCATTAAATGCTCTTCCGTAAAATCTTCCGGGGTAAAGATTTGGTCATAAGTAAGATCTTCAATTAAAAAGGCTCCGCCTTTAATGATTTTTTTAGTTTCAGTCATCGAAAATTCCTCCTAATTTTAAATTGGCAGGGTGAGGGCGACTCGCTCGAGGGCAGGGCCGCCAAATAAATTAAAGTAATTCGAATACACCTGCAGCACCCATTCCGCCGCCGATACACATGGTAACGACACCGAATTGTTCCTGTCTGCGTCTTAGTTCATTGATTAGCGTTAAGGTTAACTTTGCACCTGTACAGCCAAGCGGATGGCCTAATGCAATCGCACCGCCGTTTACGTTCACTTTTTCTTCATCAAGGCCAAGCTCTCGGATGACCTGGATGGACTGGGAAGCAAAGGCTTCGTTTAATTCAAACAGGTTGATATCGGAAACCTCAAGACCAGCAAGTTTAAGAGCCTTCGGAACAGCGACAACCGGTCCGACACCCATAATTTCCGGTGGTACGCCGCCAACGGCGAAGGAGCGGAATCTTGCCAATGGCTTAAGGCCAAGCGCTTCAGCTTTTTCGCGGTCCATAATCATCACAGCCGCCGCACCATCACTTGTTTGTGATGCATTACCGGCAGTTACTGAACCTGTTACCGAGAATGCAGGACGAAGCTTTGCAAGTGTTTCAAGATTTGTTTCCGGACGAACACCTTCATCAACAGAAAACTTGATTGTTTTTTCAACCAGTTTATTGTCTTTGCCGACAGTGCGGAAAGTAACATCAACTGGAACGATTTCATCAACAAATTTGCCTTCCTGGATGGCTTTGAAAGCTCGTTGATGGCTTCTTACTGCAAAAGCGTCTTGCTCTTCACGGGTAATGCCATATTTTTTCGCTACCTCTTCAGCTGTATGACCCATTCCCATGTAATATTCCGGTGCGCTTTCGACTAGTTTTGCGTTTGGCCGGATCACGTGTCCGCCCATTGGCAGCAAGCTCATTGATTCCACGCCGCCGGCGATCGCCGTGTCCGTATGACCAAGCATAATAGATTGTGCTGCATAGGCAACTGCCTGCAAACCGGATGAACAGAAACGATTGACAGTAATGGCTGGAACCGTGTGCGGAAGTCCTGCCAATGCCCCAATGTTTCTTGCCACGTTCATGCCTTGCTCTGCTTCAGGTGTCGCGCAGCCTATGACTAAATCATCGATATTCCCATCATAATTTCCGGCACGCTTTAATGTTTCTTTAACGACTAATGCTCCCAAATCATCAGGACGAACCTGGGCAAGCGTTCCTTTTTTCGATTTGCCGACCGGTGTTCTTGCTCCGGCAACGATTACCGCTTCTCTCATGCAAATTCCCTCTCTTTCTTCCAATCTTGGAATATACGAATCTATATGTCTGCCAAGGGCGCGAGGCCCCCCCTGGCTGTCAGTTAACGTTTAATACTTCAAGCTCGTTTTCTAGTTTCTTAACGGCTTCCCTTTCACAAGCATGTGCTGCATGCGCTGCTGTGTTTTCGGTTCTTTGATTAAGCTTAAGAAAGCTTCTCTTTCAAGGTCTAATAGATATTCCTCGTCGACTTCGGTACCATATGGTACTTTACCGCCGGCAATGACGTAGGCAACTTTCTTGGCAATTTTTAAATCATGCTCAGAGATGTAGCCGGAAAGCTTCATCGCTTCAGCACCAAGTAAAAGTGTTGCATAGCCTGTTTCACCGACAACCGGAACCTTTTTCTTCACGCGTGCTTTGTAACCTTTCTCATGCAGTGCAAGAACAGCCTGCTTCGCATCGTATAAAAGATGGTCGCCGTTGACGCTGATGCCGTCGGCTTTGCTTAAGAAATTGTTTTCACGTGCTTCTTCACCGGAAGTGGAAACCTTCGCAGTGGCAATTGCTTCAAAAACTTTATTGGCAACCTGCTGCAGGTCAAATTGTACGCCGTTCGGAAAGTTTTCCAAGTGCTTAATGTAAAGCTCTTTGTTTCCGCCACCGCCTGGCAGCAGGCCGACACCGACTTCAACAAGACCCATATACGTTTCAGCAGAAGCTTGAATATGTGCAGATGGCAAGCAAACCTCAGCCCCGCCGCCGAGTGTCATGCCAAATGGCGCTGCGACAACCGGTTTGGCGCTGTATTTTACTTTTAATAACGCTTTGTGAAGCTGACGAACTACCATGTCAAGCTCCCAATAGTTATCATCCTGCGCTTCCATCAGCATCATTGCCAGGTTAGCACCGACGCAGAAGTTCTTGCCTTGGTTACCAATAACAAGGCCCTTGTAGTTTTTCTCCACTTCATCAACAGCAAAGTTGATCATTTGGATCGTGTCCATGCCAAGTGCATTGTTTGGAGAATGGAACTCTAAGAGTGCTACTCCATCACCGATATCGATTAGGCTTGCGCCGCTGTTTTTCTTAATAACGCCTTTTTGTTTCTTAATTTTCTTAAGATCAATCGTTTTTGGATTGAACTCAACAAGCTTGTATTCACCTTTATCGTAGTAGTAAAGCTCGTTATTTTCTTCTTTATAGAAGGAAGTGAAGCCTTTTTCGAGCATTTCGGTTACCCACGAAGGGACTTCCATGCCTTGTTCCTTCATCTTCGCTACCGATTTTTCAACACCGATGGCATCCCATGCTTCGAACGGTCCGTGCTCCCAGCCGAAGCCCCATTTCATGGCACGGTCAATGGAGACGATATTGTCTGCAATTTCTCCTAAAAGCTTAGCGGAATAAACTAAGTTTTGAGAGTTGGTATTCCACAAGAATTGTCCAGCACGGTCATTTGCGTAAACAAGCGCTTTCAATTTGTTGCCGGTGCCTTTCTCCTGTTTCGCCAACTCCATGGAAGGGGTGGACAGTTTTTTGCGTGGACCGTATTCAAGTGTATGTGGATCCAGTTCAAGAATTTCTTTACCTTGTTTCTTGAAGAAACCTTGACCAGACTTGCTTCCTAACCAGCCGTTTTCAATCATTTGCTTAAGGAAAGCAGGTACTTCAAAAACTTCCTTCTCATGGCCTTCGACTTTTTCGTACACGTTTCCAGCGACGTGATAGAAAGTATCTAGTCCAACTACATCAAGAGTTCGGAAGGTAGCACTTTTTGCACGGCCAATTAGTGGACCAGTGAGGGAATCAACTTCACCAACACTGTACCCGCCCTTTAACATTTCGCGGACAGTGACGAGCAGGCCGTAAGTTCCGATGCGGTTGGCGATAAAGTTTGGTGTATCCTTCGCTACAACAACACCCTTACCTAAGATATCCTCACCAAATGTTTTCATGAATGAAAGCACTTCTGCGTCAGTATACTGTGTAGGGATAATCTCTAATAATTTCAGGTAGCGCGGCGGGTTGAAAAAGTGTGTTCCAAGGAAGTGCTTTTGGAAATCCTCTGAACGGCCTTCTACCATCGCTTCAACAGAGATACCAGAAGTATTGGAGCTAATGATGCTGCCTGGTTTGCGGTATTGGTCAACTTTTTCAAAAACTTGCTTCTTAACATTGAGGTTTTCAACGACTACTTCGATCACCCAGTCAACATCTTTCAGTTTCTCAAGGTCATCTTCAAGATTACCTGCTTCGATTAGCGCGATATTCTTCTTGGTTGAAAGTGGTGCCGGCTTTTGCTTAAGTAATTTTTGAATGTTTGTGGCTGCGATGCGGTTGCGTACCTGTTTATCTTCTAATGTAAGTCCTTTGGCTGCTTCTTCTTTTGTCAATTCACGTGGCACGATATCCAATAATAGTGTTGGAATGCCGATATTAGCTAGATGTGCCGCAATACCCGAACCCATTACTCCGGACCCTAAAACGGCTGCTTTTTTGATTAATTGGTTCAACATTGTCTCCCCCTTCAAACTTTGAATGAATCCTCATTCATTTTTTGGGTAAAAAAAATTTCAAACACCTGAATGAGTTTTACTACTAATTACTATAAGATATTTCAAAAAATTGTGCAATCGGTAAACGTGGAAAATTGAAATTTTTTTGAATAATGATTCTTCTTATCACTACGATATATATTTTGGGGGCTGGGCAACCTATGTTTTGAGGTGATAAACAATGGCGAAAATGAAGAAAAATCCGTCTAAGGCAGGCGTCAGCGCAGCGAGTGTGCAAGGAAATGCCGGACCCGGCCGCGAAGCAAGCGGAGTGGACAAGCAAAACAGCCAGAATAGTCAATTTAAGCGATAATTGTTAGAAAAAAGGTGCTCCCGGGTTCAGTTTGGAGCACCTTTTTTGGTGGAAATTTGCATTCCTAGTTGTCTATCGGCGAATTTTTCGATTCTATCGGCGAATTCTAGACTTCTATCGGCGAATTTCAAGTCTCTATCGGCGAATCCGACAATTCTATCGGCGAATCGAAAAATTACTTCTGCGTAGACTTCCGATGCTGTTCATTTAACACTTTAATTTCATTAATGATTTCTTTCATCTCCGCGCGCGCTTCCGGATAAAGCGCACTCCAGTGGCCGATTAACGCTGGCATCGACTTGGCGATATGCGAGTACAGCGCCCAAGCTTTAACTTTTTCTTTTGTCTCTCCATCAGTTTCCCCAACCAACAGCTCACTATATTTCTCAAGCAAGGCCTCGAACTGCTGAGCAAAATCCTTCTCCATCTTCCTGACACCTTCCATTCTTGACATTTAGACTGCACGGGCAAGTTTTGCAGCGTTTGCTGCTGCCCTCAAGCTGGTATGTAAAGCAGCACGTTTTTCTAATACGTACCTCCTCTGCCTGCTCATCCAAATAGATTTTTTCAACGTAATATTTTTGCAGTGGGTTCAGCTTATAGCGGCCAAACAAAGACCCTTCCGCTTCAAAAATTAAGAACGAAAAATCCTCTACTGCATTTTTATGTTCTGTTAATTGTGATTCGTACAGCCAAAATATATAAACAGCAATATTTTCCCACAGAATCAATTTCGAAATACCATATGTTTTTTCAAACAGTGTTATCAGCGGGTAAATATTTTTTGCAAAAAGCTCTTTGACCACACCTTTCCGCCATTCAAAACGTGCTTCCCTGGTATCCCAATCGTCAGCTGTAAAATCCTTGAGAGAGAAGGCCGGGAGCCAGTTTTCCAATTTAGATGCTGACTCCATCCTCACTTTATCTAACGAAACATTGATTTTTTTATTCCAAGCGGTCATCGCATAAAGCGAAATTACCGCTAAAAAGGCATATCTTTTGATAAAAATCGAGGCAGCTATTTTTTCCGAAGGAGCACCAATCGCATCGGAAAGGTCCGCCATAAAATTTTTTAAGAAGGCTTCATCAAGTAAATGAGCTGCTTCAAAGGAATCTTCCAAAGCAGCTTTAAGCCTGTATTTACTTAGTACAGCAATTTCTTCATCTGTCAGCAGTTTAACCATTGGCAGCCGCCGCCTTATCTAATATACATCTTCCCTTGCCATATGGAATGCATAGTGGAGTTCCGAACAGCGGGTCCATTGTTACCTCGCAGTCCATTTCAAATACGTCTTTCACCAGGCTGCAGTTGATTACAAGCTCCGGCTTTCCCTGGGCGTAGACGTTTTGATTCTTGATGGCGACAATATTATGGGCATAACGGCAGGCAAGATTTAGGTCGTGTAGCACCATGACCACCGTCCGTTTTTTCTTCTCATTTAATTCAAAAAGCAAATCTAGAATCTCGATTTGGTGGGTCATGTCCAGGTAGGTCGTCGGCTCATCAAGTAAAATAATTTCCGTATCCTGAGCCAGGGTCATGGCAATCCAAGCCCGTTGCCTTTGGCCGCCGGAAAGGGAATCCACTGGTCTGTCCTTTAAATCCTCTAGCCGTGTTGCTTTAAGGGCATCGTTTACCTTTTTCTCATCCTCTTCCGACCACTGCCGCAGCCAAGTTTGGTGTGGATAGCGTCCCTGCTTAACAAGCTGCAGGACAGTTAAGCCTTCAGGTGCAGTCGGTGACTGTGGCAAAATCGCCATTTTTTTTGCAATCTCCTTTGTCGATAACTTGGAGATTGCTTTACCATCCAGAAGAACAGAGCCGCTTTTCGGCTTTAGAAGACGGGCAATTGAACGAAGCAGAGTCGATTTTCCGCATCCATTTGCACCTATAAAGACAGTAATTTCACCCTTAGGAATTTTTAAATCTAATTCCTTTATGATGAGAGTTTCTCCGTAGGATATGGACAACTCCTTTGTTTCAATCGAACTTGTCATATAAAGCCAGCTCCTTCAGCAAGATTTAGATATTTCTAGTTTTAAAAAGTAAGTAAATAAAGTAAGGGGCACCGATTCCTGCTGTAAATACTCCTGCAGGCACCTCCAACGGTGAAAACATCGTCCGGCCGATCAGGTCTGCCAGCATCACAAGGATTCCGCCAAGCAATGCTGAAACCGGCAGCAACGCACCAAAGGACGACCCGACAAGTCTGCGCGCCATATGCGGTGCCATTAGCCCGACAAAGCCAATGCCACCGGCAAATGCCACGGAACCGCCGATTAATGCCGTACTAATCATTAATAATAGAAAGCGGTGCTTCTGTACCTTTTCACCCAAGCCAGTCGCTACGTCATCGCCAAGCTCTTGGATATTTAGCGTCCGCGCTGCCACAAAGGCAATAATCAAAAAAATCACTGCCCATGGGGCAAGAATGGCGACGTTTTTCCAATTGGAGCCATAGACGGTTCCGGTAATCCAAATATTTGCCTGACTCGCCTGATAAATGGGACCCATCACCATCAAAAGGGTTGTTAATGCCTGCATAAGGGTGGAAATTCCGATTCCAATTAACACAAGCCTAATCGGTGAAACTCCATTTTTCCAAGCAAGGAAATAAACCAAAAATGCTACAACCCCAGCGCCAATAAAAGCGGCTAGCGGGAGCCAAGCAATGCTGACGGTCAGCGAATGGTTTTTATCGCTAAACATCGCCAAAAAGCCTACTACCGCAACCGCCGCCCCGCCGGTAATTCCCAATACATCAGGAGATGCCAGCGGATTGCGGATCATCCCTTGCAAAATACCGCCAGCTGTTGCTAAACACATGCCAACAATGAGGGCGACAATAATGCGCGGCAGGCGGAAGGAGGTGATTACCAGCGTCTCCATATCCGGCCCGGAGCCAAATAAAACCTTTAAAACGGTCAGAGGATTAATTTTCATTTCCCCGGATCCCGTACTCAGGACAAAAACCGCAAACGTGATGATCAGCAGGACGGTAAAAGTAATTCCAGCTTTTCGGTCCATTAAAACGGAGAACCTGCCATTAAACAGACGGAAATTTTTATATTTGCTCATCGTGCATTGAACCCCTTTCTTGCAATGTAAATGAAAAACGGAGTTCCAATGATGGCAGTCATCACGCCGACAGGGACCTCTGACGGCATTAACAAATATCGGGCAGCAATATCGGCTGCCAATAGTAATATGGCACCTAAAACCCCGGCCATTGGAATGACCCAGCGATGGTCAATGCCAACAATCGACCTCGTGAGATGCGGCACGACAATTCCCACAAAACCAATCGGTCCGGCCACGGCAACGGATCCGCCAGCCAATAAAATGACAAGCACCCCAATGCCGATTTTAATGAACCCGGTATTTAACCCAAGCCCTTTCGCTACGTCTTCCCCCATAGCAAGGATATTCATTTTTCCAGAAATCATGAGGGAACCAAGCCAGCCTGCTCCTATGTATGGCAAGACTGAAACAAGCGTTTCCAGCTTTCGGCCGGAGACCGAACCAGCGAGCCAAAACAGCACCTGATCCAAGAGGGCTTCGTTCAAAACGAGCAAACCTTGCGTAAAAGACGAGAACATAGCCGCCATGGCTGCACCCGCTAATGTGAGTTTCATTGGTGTTAAACCGCCGCGACCTACGGAGCCAATGACATAAACGCTGATGGCCGCGACCGCTGCTCCAAGGAAGGCTAATGCATTAAATCCTTGTGTACTATCAATAGAAAATAAGGTAATCGCGACTACTACAGCGAACCCTGCCCCCGCATTAATCCCAAAAATCCCGGGTGATGCCAACGGATTTTTCGTTAAGGTTTGCATTAACACCCCGGCAATAGCGAGACTTGCGCCGACTACGGAAGCAATCAATGCCCGCGGCAGCCGGACCGTTTGAATGATGATATGCTCATTTGAGCCATTATTGTTTGTAAAAGCGTCAATCGCCATTTGCAAATTCGTGTCTGTATATCCGAAGATGACACTCGCACACATAAGTAACAGCATTAGAATAATAGCCGCAAATAAGCCGGCCCATTTTAAGGAGGAACTTTTTAAAAGCATGTTGAAAAACCTTTCTCTCTTTATCTTTAGTCAAATCCTCTCACTACTTTAGTCTATCGCTAATTGATAATGATTGTCAATTAAATTGATAACCGTTTTCAATTATGATGGTGCCAGCCTTCATGAAAATGTGATTGATTTTGAAAATCATTTTCAATAAAACTGTTGACAGCTGAACGGCAGGCACATTATGATTAGGTTATAAATGAAAATGATTATCATTCACAATTAGATAAGGAGGATACATACCTAGATGAAAGCATTAAAATCATTTCTAACCCTCTTTTCCGTCATGGCTGTTTTCTTATTGGCGGCTTGCGGCGGCGGGAATACAGAAAAATCAACAGAGAAGAAGGAAAATGGAACTACAACCGAAAAATCGTATACAGTTGAACATGCGATGGGCTCTGCCACAATTAAGGGCACACCTAAACGCGTGGTGGTTTTGACAAACGAAGGAACTGAAGCATTATTAGCTTTAGGCATTAAACCAGTCGGCGCTGTTCAATCGTGGCTAGGCGACCCATGGTATGATCATATTAAAAAAGACATGAATGGCGTAGAAGTTGTCGGAACTGAAAGCGAAGTTAATGTGGAAAAAATCGTTGCACTGAAGCCGGACTTAATTATCGGTACCAAGATGCGTCAGGAAGCAGTATACAATCAACTTAGTGCGATTGCCCCAACCGTTTTTTCTGAAACGCTGCGGGGTGATTGGAAGGAAAACTTTAAATTATATGCAAAAGCTGTCAATCAAGAAGAAAAAGGCAACAAGTTGTTAAGCGATTTCGATAATAAAGTTGCATCATTAAAGGAAAAACTTGGTGACAAAGTAAATCAGGAGGTTTCAGTCGTCCGCTTTATGGCTGGAAAATCCCGAATCTATTATACAGATTCCTTCTCTGGGGTGATTTTTAAAGAGTTAGGATTTAAGCGTGCTGCCCAGCAGGCTGAGCTATTTACACCTTCTAATAAACTTGGAAATCTGGCAGTTGAGGTTGGCAAAGAGGTCATCCCGAAAATGGACGCGGACGTTCTTTTCTACTTCACTTACGCTCCTAACGGCGACCAGACTGCTTTAAATACCGCTAAGGAATGGACAACGGACCCGCTTTGGAAAAACTTAAATGTTGTTAAAAACGGCAATGCCCATGAGGTCAGCGATGCTGTTTGGAACACTGCCGGAGGGGTTATTGCGGCAAACTTGATGCTAGATGATCTTGAAAAAATCATGCTTAAGAAATAGTTTTTAAAAAAACTTCCCATATACAATTCACATTGAAAGAGCAGGGCTTGCCATGGCCCTGCTCTTTCTCCTTTGTGGACATATTTGGAGAGTTATCCGCCAAATTGGGGCAGATTTCCGCCGAAATATAGGAGTTATCCGCCAAATCTGGCCGGATATCCGCCAAGTTCAAGGAGTTATCCGCCGACTTCCAAATGTTATCCGCCAAACCCAGTACAGACAGAAAAAAAGAGCGAAACAAAGTCGCTCTTTTTCAAACCAATTATGCCGTTGTCGAAAACATATACTTTTTATAATGATACCTAATGGAAAAAATCAATCCCAGCCCCAGCATATTCCCCATCAACGCGCTTCCCCCGTAGCTGATGAACGGGAGCGGAATACCGGTGATTGGCAGGACCCCGATGGTCATGCCGATATTTTGGAAAACGTGGAAGGTAATCATGCTGATGACACCAACACAAATGTAGGTATAAAAATGATTCTTTGTTTCCATTCCAACCTTTGTAATATGGTAAATTAGCAAAAAGAACAAACTAATCAGCACACTTGCGCCAATAAAGCCGAATTCCTCGCCGACAACACTGAAAATAAAGTCAGTATGGCTTTCCGGCAAATATACTTCCCGGTGGCCATAGCCTTTCCCTCCAGTTTGCCCAGAGCCAATCGCCATTAACGATTTGGTTAGCTGATAACCGGCCGAGCTTTGGAAATTATAAGGGTCGAGCCATGAATAAATCCGGCCGAACTGATACTGTTTGACACCTAGATATTTTTCCAGCAAATCAGGCTTCCATAAAACAAAATAGAGAATGGTTGATGCTAGCACAATTCCGGCTGAGAACATGGGCACAAGCAGTTTCCATGAAATGCCCGAGATAAAGATCATCCCTAATAAAATGGCCAAAAATACGAGCGAGGTTCCTAAGTCAGGCTGCTGCATCACCAAGAGCAACGGCACCATTGTCACAAGACCAAGCTTCACCAGCAGCCAAAAGTCAGTCTGCAGCGTTTTAACTTGATTTTTTTGATGATGGTCATCAATCACCCGCGCCAGTGCCAAAATGATAAAAATCTTTACAAACTCAGAAGGCTGCAAAGATCCCATGCCAGGAACCTTATACCAGCTTTTCGCCCCGTTAATTACAGGAGCAATGCTGGTCGGTGCAACAATTAAAAAGCCGAGCAAAAAGATCCCAAAGCCGTAAGCGTACCAAGTTAATTTGCGGAGCTGATCGGAATCCAGCGTCATCACCGCCGCGACAATTCCGCCGCCAACCGCATACCAGACAATTTGCTTCAGCAGAAAGTTTTCCTTATATTGACCGCTCGCCTGCGCACTATATATCGACACACAGCTAGCCAAAAACAACAATAATACTATCAAAACAAGACTGTAATCAATCTTGGAGGTTGTGTTCTTTGAAGTCACGAAGAAGTCCCACCTTAAAAAAAAGACTTGTACATTCCTCCATTATATTTTTAATGAACACAAATCACAACTTTCAAACCGTGTTTGGGTGAATTTACATAATCTAAAAATAAATCCGCTTCACTTCGTCCGCCATCCAATTCAGATTATTCGGCACCTGCGGAAGACCGTAGCCAATATAAAGCGGCGTCGTTACAAACCTAGGTACAACCTTGGCGTAAATTTTTCCATCAAGATGATGGAAGAAAATATTATAGCTCGTCGCCCTAAAGGGAAAATGATGAAGAATATAATGAGCAGCCATTTGCATATATTCCGCAAAGCGCTCCTGATAGCCGAACTCCGGCATTTCCATATTAAACTCGTAAAAACCAACACGCGGCTTAGTGGAAAGCGTAAAGCGGACCCCATTATCTTCAGCAATCAGAATGCCCTCAAACATTTCAGGCTCGACTCTTTCTTTATAGTCAAGATCATTCAGTCCAATAATTTGCATATGCGGATGGGCCAGGGTGCCTCCAGATAACGGGCCATGATTTTTGAAAAAAATAACGGATTTAAAGCCTCCGCTCTCTTCCATCTCCAGCCAATGCTTCAATCCAAACCTAATCAATCTATGTAAATGCTCTTTTGAATAGGTGGATAGTTCCGCATGACAATCGTCCGTTTCAATTAACACGGTTTGATAGGCATTTTCCAATACGGGATATTTATTTTTCAAGAGAATAATCGGACCATCGACCTCAATCAGGTCGGTAAGCTCTTCTCTGGCGCAAAATGGACAAGCCTGCTCTTTATTACGGTAATTTTCCGGCTTTTTGACCCCAATGGAAGTATTAAAATAAAGATGTTTATTTTCCAACCCGATTCTCCTCTCGAGGATTACTATACTTTTATTTTATGGGAGAATGCAGCACCTTTGCACCTATTTTGTCTTTTAGGAGATAATTTGTTTTTCATAACTGTAAAAAAACAGATGATTTTCATGAATAAGTAAAAATACGCATATGAATGGAATGTACAGGCTTAGCCAAAAAAATATGAACTGAGAGGGAATATATGTTAACCAAACTTGAAGCACTTATCCTCGGGATTATTCAAGGGCTGACGGAATTTCTGCCGATTTCCAGTACCGGTCATCTTTATTTAGGAAGAAATTTGTTCGGGCTGCAGGAAGCTGGCCTATTGCTCGATACAATGCTGCATGTGGGAACATTGCTGGCTGTGTTTGTCTTTTATAAGGATGAATTTATTAAAATCATCAAGAAACCGTTCAGTAAATTAACGTTTTTGCTTATTGTCGGAACAATACCAGCGGTGATCTTCGGACTGGCCTTTAAAGATTATATTGATGAAATTTCTAAAACAGGCGTAACGATTGGCTGGGAGTTTTTAATTACAGGTTTATTCCTGTGGCTGGCCGATTCAGCGAAAAACGGCCATAAGAGAATGGACGACATCAGCTATAAGGATGCCTTTATCATCGGCACATTTCAGGCGGTTGCGATTATGCCGGCCATTTCGCGTTCGGGAATGACGATTGTGGCGGCGCTTTGGCGTAAGCTTGACCGGGAAACGGCAGCCTATTTTTCCTTCCTGTTGTCAACACCGGCGATTGCCGGAGCGATTGTTCTGCAAACAAAGGATTTGTTTGGCGGCAGTGCGGAGGAAATTTCACTGTCTGCCTTACTCGTCGGAATTGTCTCTTCTGCGTTCTTCGGTTATATAGCGGTCAGATGGATGATCGGCTATTTGAAAAAGCATTCCTTGAAGCCGTTTGCTGTGTACGTTTGGGCGCTGGGATTAATTGTGCTGTTCTTTCAGTTTACGGGAAAATTCTAAAAAACACGGCTCGCAATCCGGTGCGAGCCGTGTTTTTTTATATGGTAACAATTGCTTTCGCCATTTCTCTGGCCGCATCAGCCGCTTTTTCTTTTGCCGCTGCCATGATTTCAGGGATTTGTTTTGGATAATGGTCCAACCCTTCAGCATAGACGGTGTCCATTAATTCAAAGCCGAGGAATTCTAGGGCCTTTCTTAAATAGCGGTCACCCATTTCAAATTCAACCAATGGGCCGGTTGAATAAATGCCGCCGCGGGTTTGGATATGAAGCGCCTTCCTTCCTGTCAGCAATCCTTTCGGGCCGTTTTCCGTGTTCGTAAAGGTTTTTCCGTGAAGAAACATACAATCCATAAACGATTTTAAAATCGGCGGTGCGCCGAGATTCCAAATTGGCGTCACGAACACATAGTAATCGGCCGCGATAAAACGTTCGGCCAGCGCATGCATTTTTTCAAGCTTCGTCCGCTCGTCTTCAGACAACTGGTCCTTCGTATACCCCATAAACGAAAGCTTTGCCCGGCCATATAATAAATCCATGTCTATTTCAGGGATATCCATGCTGTAAAGGTGCATATGCTCAATTTCAACATCTGGCTGTATTTTCTTGAATTCCTCAAGAAACACTTCCCCAATCTGTGCCCCCTTTGAAAGCTTTGAATCTACTTTCGGATTGGCGGTTATATATAAAAGCTTGGACATTCAAATCCCTTCCCTTTTTGAAAAATTAATCTCCTTCTATTAATAGTACAACAAACTTCATATGCTCACTATTGAACAATAGGTGAAGTTTGTGAACGTATTATGAATTCTGATTAGAACCATGAACGATTCGTGACATTTCTAAACAAAACTTAATAAAACCTTACAAAACTTAACAAAAGTCACATTCAATATGATATGATTTTTTTAAAATATTAGAAAACTAGCCGATTGGCGAACCCCAAAGGACGGTTCATGAGGCGTAGTTGCACTTATGCGTTAAGGAAAAAGGAGGGATTGTTATGGAGGAAAAGGCCTATACTCCCGATGAAGTCGCGCAGATTTTTCAAATTTCCAAGCACACCGTTTACGAGCTTATCAAACGCGGAGAGCTTCAGGCCTTCAAGATCGGTAATAAAATGAGAATCGAACATGCGGAATTGGAAAGATATAAAGAAAACATGAAAGCGCCAGCAAAGAAACCGGCTGCAGAACAGGCTTCACCCGTTTACCATCATACAGCACCAATTCGTTTGTCCGGCAGCCACGACTTTCTGGTTGAGCATATTTCCAAACAGGTAGCGAGTGCCCTAAGCCTGCAAATCCAGCCTTCCTATATCGGAAGTTTGGAAGGGTTGATGCTCTTATATCGTGGGCAATCTGATATTGCCGCCATCCATCTATTAGACCCGACATCACAAGAATATAATCTGCCATTTATCCATCAATTATTTATTTATGAATCGATTTTGGTGATGAGATTGGCCGCCCGTGAGCAGGGCTTCATCGTCGCCAAAGGGAATCCAAAAGGGATACAGGATTTCCACGACCTGACAAGAAAAGATGTGCATTTTATTAACAGGCAAAAAGGGGCAGGAACGCGCTTTTTACTAGATTCTAAACTATCAAGCTACGGAATCGATCCTAGTAAAATTTTTGGCTATGGCAACGAAGAATGGAACCACCTATCTGCAGCTTCCTACATAAGCAGAGGTATTGTCGATGTCGCCTTTGGCATTCAGTCCGCTGCCATTCAGTTAGGGCTTGATTTTATACCGGTTGCAAAGGAAAATTTTGACCTTGTTTTTCGTTTCACAGAAGAGAACAAACAAAGCCTGGCGGAACTCATTCGCTTCCTGCAATCAGACAGTTTCAAAAACAGCTTAACCAATCTCGAAGGTTATGATGTTTCAGATTTAGGAAAAGTCATCTATCAAACAACTACATCGGAGGAACTAATTTTATGAGAAAAAATCGCTTATTGATAACTCTATTTGCTTTTATGCTATTAATTTTATCAGCGTGCGGCAATTCCGATACGAAAACAAATGCTGCTCCTAAGGAAAAGAAGGCAGCAGAAAAACCAGCTCCAACAGAAATGATTTTAGCAACCACTACCAGTACACAGGACAGCGGCCTGCTTGATGTTATCATTCCAATGTTTGAAAAAGAAAATAACGTAAAAGTGAAAACAATTGCCGTTGGTACTGGACAAGCCCTTGAAATGGGAACAAAAGGTGAAGCAGATGCCCTGTTAGTTCACGCTCCTGCAGCTGAAAAAGCAGTAGTTGACGCTGGCGATGCCATCAACTACAAACGCGTTATGTACAATGATTTTGTTTTAGTAGGGCCAAAGGAAAACCCAGCCGGTGTAAGCGGTCAGGACATAAAAGCAGCTTTCAAAAAGATTGCTGATACGAAGGGTGTTTTCATTTCACGCGGTGACGACTCTGGTACACACAAAAAAGAACTAAGCATCTGGCAGGCAGATACAATCAAGCCAGAAGGTGAATGGTACGTATCCACTGGTCAAGGTATGGGACAAACCCTCCAGGTTGCTGCTGAGAAAAAAGGCTATGTATTAACGGACCGCGCCACATGGTTAGCTCAAGAGAAAAACTTAGACACGTTGAAAATTGTCGTTGAAGGCGGCCAAGATTTAATGAACATTTACCACGTCATGCAGGTTAACCCTGAAAAACATAATATGGTTAACAGCAAGGACGGAGAAAAGTTTGTTAAATTCATGGTAGATAAGAAGACTCAAGAAGTAATTGAAAACTTTGGCAAGAAAGAATATGGACAATCTTTATTTATTAGCTATACAGAATAAAATTTTAACTTAGCTTGAGGCCGCCCTTTAATTGGACGGCCTTCCCGGCACCAGGAGGTACTTATGGAACTGCTAATCGATGGACTGAAGAAAGCGATAGAGATGATATTTACCGGTAATCCAGAGGTTTTTGCGATTACATGGCTGACTCTAAAAGTTTGTCTGATTGCCATTTTGATTAGCACCCTGATTGGCTTGCCGCTTGGGATCCTGCTTGGGTTGTCACGATTCCGCGGCCGCCGGGTTTTATTATTATTTATCAATATGGGCATGGGCCTGCCCCCTGTTGTTGCCGGTCTGTGGATTACGATGTTTTTATGGCGATCCGGTCCGCTGGGTGAGATGAGGATGTTGTATACGCCGACCGCCATTGTAATGGCCCAGGTACTAGTCTCACTGCCAATCGTGACAAGCCTGACAAGCTCGGCTTTCCAGCAAATCAACGAAAAAATGCTGTTACAGATCAAAGCCCTTGGCGCTACTAAGCTGCAGACATTAATGATTCTCGTCAAGCAGTCAAAAATTGCGATTGTTGCTGCAATTATGGCGGGCTTTGGCCGAGTTATTGCCGAGGTAGGCGCCGCGATGATGGTCGGCGGGAATATCCAGGGAGATACCCGCATCCTAACGACCACCATCGTGATGGAGGTTTCAAAAGGTAACTTCAATATTGCATTGGCTTTGTCGTTTATCCTGTTATCCCTTGCCCTGTTGATTACAGCGGCATTAACTTTTCTGCAGCAAAGGAGGCGTTTCTCGTGACACCGTTAATTGAATTGAAAAATATCACTTATGATGCCGGGAACCGGAGCATCCTTAACATTCCTGAATTTCAAATTGAAAGCGGCGAATTTCTGGGGATTATGGGCCCGAACGGTGCGGGAAAAAGCACTTTGCTGAAGCTGATTGCTTTTTTAGAGAAGCCTTCGGGTGGTGAAGTTCTTTACCGTGGTGAGACAATTCCCTCTGGCAGCGCTCCTCTTGAGTTGCGGCGGAAATTTTCGATTGCCCTGCAGCAGTCATTACTATTAGATGGTACTGTTTTTTATAATATTGCCATTGGTTTAACGTTAAGAAAGATTCCCAAAAGTGTCATTAAGGAAAAAGTTACGCATTGGCTGGAGTTGTTTGGGATTAGCCATTTGGCGAAAAAAAATGCCCTTTATTTATCTGGCGGCGAGGCACAACGAGTCAATTTGGCGCGAGCGATGATTGTCGAGCCGGAAATCCTGTTTCTTGATGAGCCATTTTCAGCATTAGATTTTCCAACGAAAATCAAGCTCATGGAAGATTTCAAGGAGATTATTTCCTCAACCGGGACAACCGCTGTGTTTGTGAGCCACGATTTGATGGAAATTCATTATCTTACAAACCGGCTGGCAATTATCGTTGGCGGCGAAGTAAAGCAATCCGGACCTACCCCTCGGGTCCTTGAACATCCCAATTCTTCCACCCAGTCCTTCTTAAATGAGTGGAAGAAGTTCTATCCGATTGCACGTTAAGTTTTTGCAGCTTCCCTTTTGGGGAAGCTGCCTTTTTTATTTACTTGAATTAAAACTTTCTCAGACATAAAATAATGTAAGGATTATAAATAAGGGGGATTTTTCCATGAAATATGCGATTGTTACCGGAGCCTCGAAAGGATTGGGCGAAGCCATTACGAAGCGTCTTTTCCAAGAACAAATGGCCGTGATATCGGTGTCCCGAACTGAAAATGAGGATTTAAAAAAACTTGCTGCTGAAAAAGGCGTAATTTATAGACATTTTTCCTGTAATCTTGCCTTGGATAAAGAAGTTCAGGAAGTTTTTATGGAAGTTGCCCATTTTATCTTTAAAGGAGAGCCTGAAGAAATTCTTCTTTTCAACAATGCTGGTGTGATTGAGCCGATCCATACGGTTGGAAGCCTGGACCAAACGCCGACTATTCGAAACATTAAGGTGAATTTAATCGCGCCAATCTTGATCACCAATCTATTTTTAAATAAAGCCCAACATACAAACACAACCATTCAGGTCATCAACGTGACTTCGGGGGCAGCTGTCCATCCTATTGAAGGCTGGAGTGTGTATTGCAGCTCAAAAGCCGGGTTAAATATGTTTACGCAAACAGCGGCTCTCGAGCAAAGGGAACTAGGAACCAATCATAAAATTTTCGCCTTCAGCCCCGGGGTTATGGATACAAAGATGCAAGAGACGATCCGCTCTTCATCCCAAGATGCCTTTAAAGACCTCGAAAAATTCATCGGGTTCAAGGAAAAAAATGTCCTCTTAAAAGCCGATGTAGTGGCCGGAGCATTAGTAGATCTTGTCTTAAGTGGAACCGTTGAAACCGGGAAGGTTTACAATATTAACGATTTACTTACATAAAGAAAGGGCCGCACAACTGCGGCCCTTTCTTTACACTAATCTTCCCGCGGAAACCACAACGTCATTGTTGTTCCTTTTCCAAGCTTGCTTTTCACTTTGATTATCCCTTTATGAGCGTCCATTAAGGCTTTCACAACGGAAAGTCCGATACCTGCTCCACCTGTTTTTCGGTCCCGGGACTTATCGCCGCGGTAGAAACGTTCGAAAATGTGCGGGATGTCTTCCTCCACCATGCCGGAGCCTTCATCCTGTATCCTAAAGCCGACGTAGCCATCGCGGTCCGTCGCCACCGAAATGGTCACATTTTTTCCTTCCGGCGTGTACTTCAAAGCATTATTAAGAACATTAGAGAGAATTTGCATGAGGCGATCCTTGTCTGCTTCAAAAATCTCCTCCTGCTCAGGCTCTTCAATATGTAACTGAACTCCTTTTTCCTTAAAAATCGGCATAAACATTTCCCATAATGCCGCCAGTACGCTGCCGGCATCGAGCTCTATTTTTTCGAGCTTCATTTGCGGGTTTTCTGCGGCGAGTAATTTTTCCAATTCATTGACTAGCCTAACCAACCGCATCAGCTCCTCGTGACTGGCCTGTAGGCGGTGTGGTGTCGGCTCCCAAACTCCATCTTGAAAAGCCTCGATTTGACTTCTTAAGGTAGCAAGCGGGGTTCGGAGCTCATGGGCTAAGTCCCCCGTAAACTGTTTCCGCAGCATTTCCTCCTTTGCCAGCGATTGCGCCAGATTATTAAAGGAAATGGCCAGCTGCTTGATCTCGGTTGGCAGCCCCTTTAATGGGATGCGGATATTGAGGTTGTGCTGCTGCAACTCATCGGCTGCAAACGAGAGCTTTTTCAAACCAGAGGTTAATTTTTTTGAAAAAAGCATACTGAAGACAATCGCCAGCACAACGGTTAAGCATACAGCGGCATATATGTATAACTGGATGGTTTGGATAAATTTGTACTCGTCATCAATTAAGCCCTCTGGATAAATGGCGACGAGCTTTCCAATCATGATATTGTCGACCTTGAGTGTATAATTTTTTGAATGCCATTCCTCACCGCTTGGCTCCGGTTCGGTCAGGCCGAGACTGTTTAGCATGCTGCGGATATTGGAGGAGTCCATCTGGATTTGTCCGTAGCGGTCATACAGCTGAAAATAAAGCTGATCGCCCATCGCATATTCGTGCAGCATCGCAAACACCGGGTCCCTTGTAAAATGGCCATTTTGCCGAAAATCCTTTTCAATTTCGGTGATCACCCTATCAATCTTTTTTTCGCGATTCCGGTCCAAGTAACTATTAAAACTCTCTTCAAAACCGTACTGAATAAAAAAGCTGACGATCAATATACCGATCATCGAAATCAAAAGCAGGTAAAAGAGAATTTTAGACCGGAGCGTTTGCAGCATCGGGAATCCCTCCAAATTTGTAGCCCATGCCAAAAACAGTCATGATGAACTCCGGCTGTCGTGAGTCGGTCTCAATTTTTTTGCGCAGGTTTTTGATATGGGTATCAACACTGCGCTCATATCCTTCATAATAGATGCCTTCATCCTGAATTTTTTCAAGCAAATCCATACGGCTGTACACCCGGCCGGGATTGCCCGCCATGTTGGTTAACAGCTTGTATTCAATGGGGGTAAGCGTAATATATTGTCCGTTAACGGTTACTTCTTTTTTCTCTAAATTTATCGCCAGTTTCTTTCTGTTAAATTCAAGGCGGTCTACCTTTTCGGTCTTTTTGACGCGCCTTAATATAGCCTGAACGCGGACAACGACCTCGCGCGGGCTGAACGGTTTCGTTAAATAATCGTCAGCGCCCATGACAATGCCGTTAATTCGGTCGTCTTCTGCTGACTTGGCCGTCAGCATCAGAATCGGCACATCGGATTCCTTGCGGACAAGCCGGCAAACCTCTTCACCGGAAATATCGGGAAGCATTAAGTCTAATATGATTAAATCCGGCTGCAGGGTTTTCGCCTTTTTTAAAGCATCTATTCCATTATCTGCGCTATGAATTTCATAGCCTTCTCTTTCTAGGTAAGCTTCGAGAACTTCTATGATTCTACGTTCATCGTCGACTAATAATATTTTCATTATTATCACTCCCCATATCATTAATATATCATCTTGGGTCTGTGATTTTTGTAACTTCACAAAATCATCATAAGTTCTTCATAACATCTTCAATCTTTCCCGCTAAAATAAGGACATCTAAGAAGAAGGGATTCTCGACGGACCCCCAAGTTATCGAAGCAATCCCCTCTTCGGAATGGTAGTTGGTCTTTATGGCCTCTTACTCATCCCAAAATACCTCTCTTAAAATATAAAAAGGTGTCCCGATGTCGGGGCACCAATTTTTTTATTTGGAAAAAATGTCTTTCCATATACTTTTATCAAACTCCCAATAATAAAATTGATTGTTGGATTTATACACGATGACACAGCCGTTATTCTGAAGCTGGGTTCCCATGATCAGCTCATCAATATTCTCCTGCCGGGAAACAGACCGTCCATACCAAGGATAGCCGGATGCTTCATTGTCCCTGAGCCAAAATCCAAGCCTGCCATTTTTTAATTTACAGACTACTACAAATTGACCTGCATTATTTTGAAAAAATATCGGGGTTCCGACAACGTTAGTAGCAAATGTCTCACTTTTATTCCATTCCCCATCCGGGTCCTGCCAATAGTGGGTCAAGGACGAACCTGACCTTACGATAAGCTCATTGTTTCCGAATTTACTTTTGATTGGAATCGTAATCGAATAATTATTAGGGTTACTATCGTGCCATGGATACTCCTTGCTTTTATATCGTTTAGTATGAGTGTCACTGTTCATATGAAGGATTAGTTTTCGGACTGGATCGTCATGATCTCTTATCACCGGGTGGCACAGCCCGCCAGTTTCGTTATTGTTCAGGCAGGATATCATTTCGTCCAGTGTAAAGTATGGACGATAGCGGATCATCGTTGAGGCCGTATCATTTGGATATTTTTTCATTCTGAAGCCAAGCTCCTTTGCCATGTTAACAAACAGGACCTCATCTGTGCCGAAGGAAATCGTTTTGTTGAGAGCATTTTTTAGCCTTTCCAGCCGTTCCTGTTTTAGTAAAGCTTGAACGAGCGGCCTTGAAATCACCTGGCCCACATTAAATACGCCATAGAAAGGGTTAACATTAAATAATTTTTTCCAACGATTAATGTCCTTCTTCAGTTCTTTTCCAATATACCAGCCGCTTTTTGGGATTCTCAGTTTGACGGCCATATAATCCGTATCTTTCATTTCTTCTTGAACAAATTCCTCATAGCCTTTTCTAATAAACAAGGCATCCGAATCAATATTTATAAAATAATCGTACTGTATCCCCTGTTTTTCTATCCATTCCATTGTTTCCAAAAAGTAAATGGTCGTCCATCCCCGCTTTAATTTATGGCTGGAAGGGCAGAAAGGAACACCTAATCCCTCACATAGTTTCGGGTCCTCTCCCCCGTTGTATAAGACAATGGTACTGCTTGGGCAATAATAGCGGACATTATCAATTAGCTGCTTAACTAACTCTCTGTCTTCATGAACAAGGATGGCAAAACAGATTTTACTGTTGGGGGAAGCTGTTGATGCATTTTCATTTTCTATTTTAATAGGATTATTCCTTTCCCGTCGTTCATTAATAATCTCGGCCATTTTCTTCTTGTTGCCACTTGCACGTTGATAGCGTCCGAGAAGATTGGCATTCGCCTTTCCATTTGGGTTTGTTTGATAGCTTGAACTTGGGTGCCATAAATGATAGATTCTTCCTTTAACATTTACAATGTCCCCGCATAGGGTGCGGACAGAATGTGAAAAAGCATCATCCTCCCCTCCCCAGCCAATAAACCGTTCATCAAAACCACCGACTGCTTCAAAGTTTGCCCTTGGTATGACAAAGAGTTTACCGGCAAAACCTTGATAAAGCCAATTTGCTTTTGTACAATCTCCGGAGTTTACATCCATCGGCCATTTTGGTTTTGTTTGAAGCAATTTTTTAGTGCCTTGCTTTTCAACATTATATATCTCAGTAAAAGGAACAACCCATGCTGCTTTTTTTAGTACTTTGATGGCTTCCTCAATAAGTGAGGGGTCATAAACGACATCCGCATCTGCTATGACAAAGATATCTTTTGTAGCCTTTTTAGCTGCTAAGTTGATGGCTTTCGCTTTATTAATGTCTCCACTGATGATTCCCAAACATAGTTCAGCTTCGGGCATGACCTTGGCATAGTACTTTTTGATCCATTCAAAAGCCCTCGCCCTTGGCCCATTGTCTGTTTGGAATGGTATAATGATTGATACATTTTCTAACAACGACAACGCTCTCCTTTTTTCTCCCGTTTTTCTCCCTTTTTTATCTTTTGCTCATGATTTTCATTAGTTCAACGTATTCATCCAAAACCCCAATATCGTAACGATCTCCGGAAATGATTTTTCCATAGATGGATTCTGTGCCAAGCAAGTTTTTAATAGCATCAGTCAGCTGAATTTCCCCATCGACCCCTGCTTTTATTCCCTCCAGACATTTAAATATCTCTGGGGTGAAAATATATCTCCCGATAACAGCCATATCAGAAGGTGGGTCTGTTTTAGGTTTCTCCACAATATTCTCGATTTCGATTGGATTTGTTTTACTGGAACATTGAATGACACCATAATTTTTTAATTGCTCTTGTTGAACTTGTTTTAATCCGATAACACTGCTATTTGTCTCCTTATAGACATCAATTAATTGTTTAAGAGCAGGGGCTTCGCTCGAAATGACAAAATCATCCGGAAGCAGTACACCAAACGGTTCGTTTCCGACAAACTCTTTGCCTAGCCGAATCGCGTCCCCAAGACCTTTTGCATAGGACTGCCTTGTATAAAAAATTTCTACTTTTGGTAGTTCCAAATGTTTAAGCAAATATTCTTTGTTTTTGCTTCTTAACAATGTCTCTAACTCCAATGAATGATCAAAATAGTCCATAATCGCGTTTTTTGAATTTGAAGTGATGATTAGTACTTGTTCAATCCCCGATTGAACTGCTTCCTCGACAATATAATGAATGGCCGGTTTTAAACCCACAGGCAGCATTTCTTTCGGTATTACTTTTGTAATTGGAAGATTTCGCGTGCCGTACCCTGCAGCAGGAATGATTGCTTTCCTGACCATAACTTTTTCTCACCTTCTTCTGATTGTTAATAAACAACCGAACATTTTTCTTCTAAGTGGACATTAGAAGTTTCTTTTATACTTATGTGAACCGATATGGGATGGAAACGGCTTGTATCACACCCAAGCTTAATATTTCGATTAATTCAACATAGTTTTTTGTACCTTTCAAATGTATGCTCATTCGCATTCAATAAAATAGAGAACCTGCTGCTTAAGTGAAGATGTGTCTGTTCCTGTCATTTCGAATACAGGCAGGAATTTTTTTTTGGAGGGGATGAACAGTGAAACTGGGAATTATGTGCGGGATGCCGCTTAGCGGAAAATCAACCTACGGTAAAACTCTTCAGAAGCAAGGTTGGGTACGGGTATCTCTCGATGATCTTAGGCTTGCTTTACATGGCCAAGTTTATAAAGCAGAGGAAGAACCTCTCGTGTGGGAAAACGCTGAACTCATGGTCCGGACATTGCTGAAAAGCGGACATGATGTGCTCGTTGATACCACCAACAGAACGAGAGACAGACGAAAAAGATGGAGACGGGTAGCAAAGGAATTTGGCCTTACTTTGGAAGTTTTCTATGTGGATACTGATTATGAAACTTGTAAAAAACGAAACAGAATTTTAAAGCGGTTATCAGATAATGTTTTAAAACAAATATACAAGGAATTC
The DNA here is from genome assembly GCF_058323225.1 of Neobacillus sp. PVCKKU3. NCBI lineage: Bacteria > Bacillati > Bacillota > Bacilli > Caryophanales > Bacillaceae > Neobacillus > Neobacillus sp. PVCKKU3. The sequence goes on along the minus strand of NZ_JBLVQN010000027.1, from coordinate 52,129 downwards.
GAGAAGCCTACTTCGGATGAGGGGACTATTAGTCAAATTTCTGGGCTTGATAATCGCAAATAGGAGGATAAAAGGTGAAAGAGTATACTAGTTTTGAGATGGATGGGACTGAAGCTAAAAAATATATCAGTTTTGATGTTGGCGGGACAAAAGTAAAGCATGGGCTATTGTTAGGAAATGGAACCATTCTTTCAAAGGACAGCTACAATACCAATTGCACGAACCTGGACCTATTTTTAAAAGAAATGGCAGAAACAATTCATATGTATACCCAAACTCATCAAGTGAGCGGTGTTGCGATTAGCTTACCTGGCTTTATCAATCCGCATACAGGTTACTCAGAAAGCGGGGGCGCGGTCACAGCGCTGGATCATCAAAACCTAAAAAAGCTATTAGAAAAAAGAATTTATCTGCCAGTTGAAGTTGAAAATGATGGAAATTGTGCGGCCTTAGCTGAAAAAGTAAGCGGCAACGCCAAAGATTGCAGCGACTTTATTTGTATGACCATTGGTACCGGAATTGGCGGCGGTATCTTTGTAAACGGGAGCCTTTTACATGGCCACAGCTTTAGGGGCGGAGAAATTGGCTTTATGATTACTAGAGCAGGAAATTATAACTTTGACATATTGCATACCAATGCTTCTACGAATGCCTTAATTAAAGCCTATAAACACCTAAAGGGCATTAGTGAGCACGAACATATTGAAGGAGAAAGAGTGTTTCTGGAATCCAAGAAAAATAGTTCGGTACGAAAACTAGTTGATGAGTGGGTTCAACACATAAGTTATGGAATTTTCAATCTGGCCGCAACCTTAAACCCGCAAAAGATTTTAATTGGCGGCGGAGTAATCGCCCAACAAGGATTGATTAGTAAAATCAATCATAAACTTGACCAGCTCCCTTGGTGGAAAAGGATTAAGATACCGGTTGAGCGTTGCAAGTATCAAAATGATGCTGGAATGATTGGCGCGATGTACAATTTTATTGAAAAACAGGGGAGGTAAGTCCTGAGTTAGCCGTGGTGTTCGGGTTGAATCCCGCTGCGACTCCTAGACTTCGCTCATCCTGTGCAAATTGAAAAAGGGGCGACCGCAGTTAAGCCGGTCAGCCCCTTTCTATTAATCTTTCTTTTTAATTTCGTCTGTTAATTCCTCAATGCTTCTTTTTACGTTCGATTTGCCGGAGTAGTTTTCAATCAGCTCTTTCAGATCCAAACCGCTTGATGCCTTTAATGACTCCTGCAGGCTGGCCATCAGGTTAGTAGCATAGCCGGTGATTTTATTGGCACCGCCATTTGGGCCGGAACCGCCGCCTGTATCCACGACCGTAATTTTTTCAATATTGGATAGCGGGCTTGCCACCTGCTTCGCGTATTCTGGAAGCATTTTAATGATCATATCGAGAATCGCAGCCTGGCCGAATTGTTCGAATGCTTCCGCAATCTTTTGCTTCGCTTCCGCTTCGGCAAGACCTTTCATGCGGATGATTTCGGCTTCAGAAAGACCCTGTGCCTTTTGCGATTCTGCTTTAGCAAGACCGTCCAAACGCACGCGCTCCGCCTCCGCTTTCGCCATCGCTTCAATCCGGTATTTATTCGCTTCCGCATCAGCAATTTGCCGGGCTTTTTCTGCCGCAGCAGACTGTTCAATTGAATAGCGGTCGGCGTCGGCTTTCTTTTTCACTTCAGAATCATATTGACGTTCACGACGAAGGATTTCTTTTTCCTCGAGTTCAATTTGCTTCTGCCTTTCAATGATTTTAACTTGCATTTCCTGCTCGGTTACGTCCTGCTTGGCCTTGGCGCTTTCAAGGTCGTAAGCCATGTCGGCACGGGCCTTGGCGATGTCCTGCTCACGGCGGAATTCCGCTGTTTTCAACTGATTGACTTTTTCAGCCTCGGCGATTTCTGTTGCCCGCTCCAGCTCTGAACGCTTCGCTTCCTTATCGGCCTCCGCCTTTTTAATGCGGGTTTCTTTTTCTGCTTCAGCTGTAGCGATGTCAGCATCTCGCTTCACTTGGGCAATCCGCGGCTTACCAAGGGCCTCAAGGTAACCGTTTTTATCGCGAACATCTTTAATCGTAAATGAGACAATGACAAGACCCATTTTAGCCAAGTCCTGTGATGCCACACGCTGCACTTCCTGCGAGAATTTGTCCCGGTTTTTATAAATTTCTTCGACTGTCATCGAACCAAGAATGGAACGCAGATGGCCCTCGAGAACCTCTTTTGCCTCATTTTCTCTTTCTTCCTTCGGCTTGCCGAGGAACTGTTCAGCAGCTGTGGCAATCTCGGTGATGGAACCGCCAATTTTGATGATGGATACCCCATCAGCCATGACCGGTACGCCCTGCTCTGTATAAACCTCCGGAGTCGTTACTTCTAGTTTGCTAGATAACAAGCTTAACGGTTCTGCCTGTTGAAAAACTGGTAAAATAAACGTACCGCCACCGCGAATGATCTTTATTTTGTTGCCCGATTCGTCGACGTGGACATTTCTGTTTCCGAGGAAACTGCCGGTTACAATCAGTGCCTCATCCGGCCCAGCCGTCCGATACTTGGTAATAAATACTCCGATTAATGCAATTAAGATAAGTGCGACAATCCCAATAATTACCCATACAAAACCAAATTCCATGTTTTAACCTCCTCGTTCTCTCTCTTTTATAAAAAGCTTTCAAGTTCCTGGTGAATGGTTACTTCAAGGACACCATTTTTCACCTGAACAATGAGCACTTTTACACCGTTTGGTATGGATTCCCCTTCAAAGCTTGTGGCAGGCTTGGCAATCCGTCCGCTGGCATTTTCAATGATAACCTCGCCAAAGCCATCAGCAGGAATCGGCGTAATAACGGTGCCAATCCGGCCTCTTAAATCAGATTCTTTATAGACAAGCGATTCCTCAGCGGAGGACAACGGTACAAGAACAAATACATTTAATAAAGTAACGACTATAAATGCGATAACAGCTGATATTCCTAGGATCAGTAGGTAATGAAGGGCCGACAGCCTTTCAAACAGGTAACCGCTCGCAGACAGGACCGTGACAAAAGCAAAGACAAGGACAGGGTTGAGAAAGTGCAGACCGCCGTCGCCTGTGTCAAAATGAAACACATCAGCAAATAACACGTATAAAACAGTTAATACTCCAGAAATGATGAGACCGTACAAATAAATCGTGGCTATTGGCAAGCCGAAAAGTTCCATGTGCATCATCCTTTTCCTTCATAATGGGGAAAGTTTGTTTTCATTTGAGCATAGGGCATCCGTCCCTTTCCTCTGTCATATGTATAGTCAATAATACGGATAAAAAAGGGAAAAGTTTCACTTTTTGGGGATTATTTATGAAATTTTTCATAAAAATCTTAAGCGACAGTTGAAATGGTTTATGCGACAGTAAAACTGGGTTATCCGACAGTGAATCTGTTTAACGACAGTAAGACCGGGCTATCCGACAGTTAACCAGGTTTATACGACAGTAAGAGCGAGTTATCCGACAGTAAACTAGGTTTATACGACAATTAGAACAGACCAATCCAACCGCACAACAAAAAGTGCCCCAGCCCTCGGCTGAAGCACTTATTGAATCATATTCAAAAACCTCCGGGTACGTTCCTCTTTCGGGTTGGTAAAGATTTCTTCAGGTTTGTTTCGCTCGACAACGACGCCGCCATCCATGAAGATGACTTCGTCTGCTGCCTCACGGGCAAAACGCATTTCATGGGTAACTACAATCATCGTCATCCCTTCTTGGGCAAGGTCCTTCATGACCTTTAACACCTCGCCTACTAACTCAGGGTCGAGCGCTGATGTCGGCTCATCAAACAACATTACCTCCGGCTCCATTGCCAAGGCCCGGGCAATTCCGACCCGCTGCTGCTGGCCGCCCGATAGCTGCGAAGGATAGTAATCCATTTTATCGCCGAGGCCAACTTTTTGAAGAAGGGCCGCTGCCTTCTCGCGTGCTTTTGATTTCTCCATCCCCTTCACCACCACCGGCCCCTCCATAACATTTTCAAGAGCCGTTTTATGCGGGAAGAGATTATAGTTTTGAAACACCATTCCAGTCAAGCGGCGAAACGAGGCGATGCCTTTTTTCGAAACGTTTTTTGAAAAATCAAGACTGTTGCCTTCAATAGAAATAATACCTTCTGTGGGAATCTCAAGTACGTTCAGGCAGCGAAGCATCGTTGTTTTCCCCGATCCGGACGGACCAATCACAACCACAACCTTACCTTTCCCCACCTCGAGGTCGATTCCCTTTAGTACTTCTAATTGATCGAATTGCTTGTGTAATCCTTTAATTGAAATCATTGGAAAACTCCCTTTTTCAATCGGGTTTTTTCTAAAAAAAGGTCATTAATAATCGATTCGCTGATAGAATAGCTCAATTCGCCGATAGGACGGTGAAATTCGCTGATAGAACGGCCGAATTCGCTGATAGACCCGTAAAATTCGCTGATAGAATCTTATCGAATGCAAAAAATCGTAAATGATACCCTTTTTAAGTATAAAAATTTCCTTTTGTCATTGATTCTGCGAAAATTTCACCATATTTTAGCGAAAAGTTTCATCACACATACCGATCCAGCCGCTTTTCCATGTATTGTTGGAGCACAGACAAGAAAAAGCAAATAACCCAATAAATGAGGGCTGCTTCGGTATAGACCAACAGAAATTCATAGTTCCGGGATGCGATTTCCTGAGCGCGGCGGAACATTTCCGTTACAAGCACGAGAGAAGCGAGTGAAGTATCCTTAACAAGACTAATGAATGAATTCGATAATGGCGGTACGGATACTCTCGCAGCCTGCGGCAAAATGATTCTTTTTAAAGCTTGTGCGTATGTCATGCCAATGGAATAGCCGGCTTCCCACTGTCCTTTTGGGATCGAAAGAATCGCTGCGCGGATAATTTCCGATGCATATGCCCCGACGCTCAACGAAAAACCGATGACGGCAGATATAAACGGATCAAGTGTAATTCCGACGTTCGGCAGCCCGTAGAAGATGATAAATAATTGCACTAACAGAGGCGTACCGCGGATGGCGGATACATAAACTCCGGCAATCCCCCGCAATACTTTCCCCTGCGAAATTCGGGCAAGGGCTGTCAATACAGCTAAAATGATCCCGACAATAAACGAAATAATGGTTAAGGGAATCGTGTTCATAATTGCACCCTCCAGCATTGGCTGGAGGGAGGTTTTGGCGATATCCATTAACCGGGCCGTTCGTTCCGGGTCAGCGAAAATACTATTTAAGTACATCTACACCAAACCATTTCTCGGAGATTTTTTTGTAGGTGCCGTCATCGACCATGTCTTTTAAGGCCTTGTTTACGGAATCAACAAGCGTGTCGCTTTTCTTACGGAACATAAATCCGCTTGATGACGCATCTTCACCAGTAGCCACAATTTTAATCGGTGCATCTGGCTTCTGCTTTGTATAATCCAAATAAGCAATTTTATCATTAATCGTAACATCGACGCGATTTTGTGCAAGCAGCTCTACTGCCTGCTGGAAGCCATCCACACCCACAAGATTTGCGCCGTACTTTTTCGCCATATCGCCATAGTTGCTTGTCAATGATTGCGCGGAATTTAATCCTTTTATATCTTCAAATGATTTAACCTTTGTATTGCTCTTGTTGGTAACTAAAACAGCAGCAGATGTAATGTACGGATCTGAGAAATTGTATTTTTCCTGACGGTCAGGACGAATTCCGACCTCATTGGCAATCATGTCAAATCGCTTTGCATCAAGGCCGGCAAACATGGCATCCCACTGGGTTTCCTTAAACTCTGCTTTTACGCCAATCCGCTTGGCCACCTCTTCGGCAAGCTCCACATCAAATCCAGTTAAATTCCCGCTTGTATCATGGAAGGTGAATGGCGGGTATGTCCCTTCTGTTCCGATTAAAATTTTTCCGTCATCCTTAACCTTTGCTAATAAGTCGTTGTCCTTTTTCTCTGCCGTTTTATTGTCCGTCTTTTTATTTTTATCGGCCTTGTCATCCTTGCCGCAGGCTGCCAAAACAAGCATGAAGCTCAACAGCAACGCGAAAATGATGGATAGTTTTTTCATGATGGTTACCTCCTAAGTTTGAGTTTTGCTAATCCCATGAAAGTGATGGGTTTATTTTGCCCTTTTATAAAAATTAAAAACCTATCAGAATGGTTCTGATAGGTTAAAATTTCTTATATAATGGCGTTCAGTTTGGAGGGAGGCTCCTGATACATTCCGGTTACATCCACGATTGTACCGAGAATGACATCTTGATCGTTCTCCACAAATGGTGTAATGGAAAATAACAATACCTTCTCATTTAGGTCTATTTCAAAAGTACGCTCCTCTTGCCTGTTTATGCACAAGCGACAGTAATCACTAAGAATACCTTGAGAATCCGGAAAAACATTAGCTAGCGGCTGCCCCAGCAGGTTTTTCTGATCATGGCCCAAATGTTCAGTCATATTTCCTTCCCCATAAGTCAGAATAAATTCACTCTCGCTTTTTATAGCTTTAAAAACAAAGCCAGGCAGCTGCTTGATAATCGTTTTTTCCTTTTGATTCTCGTGCTCCTGTTCGCTGCTGATAAAATAAAAACCTCTTAATATATAGTAAAATCCAATCGTTTTGAATAAATGACCAGTAAAATTGTCTAAATCAAAGACACTTTGATAGACGGTAAAAATTAAGCTTGTTAGCAATAGATAGACAAGTGCCAGGGCGATTGCCAGTTTCGCTTCGCTTTTCTCCATATAATATTGATACAAGGTAATAATGAGTGAAACAAACTGTACGAAGCTGACAAAATACTCAAAGCCATTTTTCAACGGCGTTGTTCCTTTTCCTTCAATCACCAGCAACGGAAGGCTTTTTTCGAAAAAAATAAAAATGGAACTAATGAGCACAACCAAGGTTGTGGCAAAGATAAACATTGGCCATCGATAGTCTTTTTTTAGTGTTCTGTCGGGGAGAAGAAGAATCAGAAAAATAAACAGCGCCTGAAAAACCCTTGCTGCTACCCAAAACCAAGTAGCTTTTGCAACAGAGCTTTCGGTAAAGAAAAAAGGCATACCCTTAAAGGACAAGGTATGGATTGTATCTAGTGCCCCCACGATAAAGAAAGAAAAGGCAAGCAGCAGCATCCTTCTCGACCGAGTTTTCCCATAGGTTTTTAAAGCATACAGGAAGATGGCCGCAGATATGGAGATGCTGAAAACCTCTAAGATGAAATGGAAGCCAACGTAGTTTTCCGGATTATACAGGGTTATGATTTTCTGCTGAAATAAATGAACGGCTAACAGCAGGATGATCGCAATGGTTGAATAAACTAGAAATTTACCCTCCGTTAAATGGGATCTCATTTAGGTACACCTCCCCGTTATGATTTTATTATAAAACGGGAAATGCCCCTTACAGCATCTGTAATTGTTGCATTTTTATGACTATTTAGCAATCGCTTTCAATATAGGACTTATGTATTAAAAGTTCCTTCCTTCTATACTATCTTTGGATTAGACATTAATACCGAAATTGAATAGTACAGTCTAGTTCAATAGCCATTTTATTTTTACAATAAAGCTAAAAGTTCGACAGGAACAAACAAATACCATAGGGGTTTTATATAAATACTAAGTTTTTTGTTGGAAAATATTACTTGTCTCCTAACGAAATTTATCGAAAAATACTAAGTAGCGGGATTTACTTAGGAAGGAATTGGTTAATTATGATAAAAATTGGAATTATAGATGATAATTTTCAATTAACGGAAATACTTAATGAATACCTGTCAAAACTAGTCGATATGAAGGTGGTCGGAATCGCCCATAATGGCATGGAGGGCTTGGAGTTGATCAAACGGGAACAGCCAGATGTGGTCATTCTGGATTTAATCATGCCTCATACCGACGGATTTTCTTTACTCGAAAAACTTTATGCCGATCATATTTCGACCAAAGTCTTAATGTTAACGGCCTTTGGAAAAGAGGATATCATTAAGAAAGCAAATGAGTTAGGGGTATCTTATTTTCTGTTAAAGCCATTTGAGCTATCTCAGTTATCCGATACAATTAGAACGATTTGTTCAAACGAAAGTTATTCAATAAAAATCTCGAGAGAATCTAAACCGGCGAACGAGAATAAGAGCGGCGAGAGCTTAGAAATAAGAATCACCGATGTGCTCCGCTCGATGGGAATTCCAGCAAACCTAAAAGGGTATATTTTCTTACGGGAAGCCATCCAAATGGTGTTCCGCAATGTGGAATTATTAGGCGGGATCACAAAATTGATTTATCCGGCCATCGCCAAATTGTACAATACTACCCCAAGCCGGGTTGAAAGAGCCATCCGGCATTCGATTGAGGTGGGCTGGAACCGCGGCAGTATCGAGCATTTAAATCTGGTCTTCGGCAACACTGTAAGCCCTTTAAAAGGAAAGCCGACGAACAGTGAATTTATTGCACTGATTGCTGATCATTTGCGGCTGCAAAAAGTGGGTTGATTTAAATGAGACTGCCATTTAAGCGGGCAGTCTCATTTTGGTGTTCTTACTTCCACCATTCATCAAACATACTGGCGGGAAGTCTCCGTTTATGTTCAGTCAAGATATAGCGCTGCTCGATTTTTTCCGCAATCTCCTCAGAAACCTGTTTGCCTTCGAGGTAATCGTCGAGTTCATCGTAGGTAATGCCTAACTCCGTTTCATCGGCCTGACCAGGCTTTTGGTCGAGCAGGTCGGCAGTCGGGACTTTTAAATATAGACGTTCGTCTGCACCCAATTCCTTCAGAAGTGCCTTGCCCTGCCTTTTGGATAAGCCGGTCAGCGGCAGAACATCAGCCCCGCCGTCCCCGTATTTTGTGTAAAAACCAGTGACCGCCTCAGCTGCATGGTCTGTCCCGATTACAAGCAGCCCTTCCATCCCGCCGACGGCGTATTGAGCAATCATTCTCATTCGAGCCTTAACATTTCCTTTTTGATAGTCGCTCAACGGCTGTGTTGGTGTAGCTGTGTCGTATTCCTTCTGGACCTCGTCCACCGCTCCTTTAATATTAAACACCATTTCCCGATCGGCACGAATAAATTCTAGCGCCCGCTTCGCGTCTTCCTCATCCTGCTGGACTCCATATGGCAGGCGGACAGCGATGAATAAGGCATCCGTCCCTTCATTTCGCAGCTCTTCGACCGCCAGCTGCGTCAGGCGTCCTGCCAGCGTGGAATCCTGACCGCCGCTGATTCCAAGCACGTAGCCTTTTGCCTTCGTTTTGGTTAAATACATTTTTAAGAAATCGATCCTCTTCCGGACTTCTTCTTTCGGCTGTATGTTGGGAGAGACGTTTAAATCCTTCATAATTTGTGCCTGCATGCTCATTTATTTGAAACCTCCTGGAAAGTGCTATTATATTGTAATGTACCACAATCGCTGAATTTTCACTAAAAATTGAACGAAATTAGGGCAAAATAGAAATAGTTAAGCAAATGGAGGTTTTTTATATAATGGAAGCTAAAACATGCAATGAGTCTCGAGTAGTCAGGACCAGTCGGGTATTCCCGAACGATGTCAACAACCATAATACATTGTTTGGCGGGAAGCTGATGAGCGATGTTGATATGCTTGCATCGATTTCAGCAACTAGACATTCACGAAGCGAATGTGTGACTGCTTCGACCGATTCCGTCGACTTCCTTCAACCGATTACACCGTTGGATTCGGTCTGCTTCGAATCGTTTGTCACTTGGACTGGTACGTCTTCAATGGAGGTTTTTGTGAAAATTATTGCCGAAAACCTGATTTCCGGTGATCGAAAAATTGCCGCCACTGCTTTTTTAACATTTGTGGCATTAGATGACGATGGCAAGCCAACCAAAGTCCCTGGTATCATCCCTGAGACTGAGGAAGAAAAGAAGTTATACGATACAGGGAAAGAAAGGGCCGAAAAACGGAAAGAACATCGGAGACACAGTAAAGAACTGGCCGGATACTTTACAACGCAAAAACCGTGGGAATAACCTGGAGTCTTTAATAGGTAAGAAAATAGACTAGGTTCACTGCACACTGCTCGAACCTAGTCTATTTTTTGAAGGTCTATTCTGCTAGGAGCATGAGGCGGTTTTTGGAACCAGCCGCGATCCATTAAAAGGTCCACTCCCTTAGCAGAGTATAAAAGAATTTCAGCAATATATTTCTGATAGTAGGCCACTAAATCCGTTCTCATCGATAACGATACCGCATGACCGAGCAGGGCGATATCAATGCCGTTTAAGGAATGAAAAAGGGTAACAACCAGCCGATCAGAAAATGGAGAGACGGTTGAATCCGTCACTTCAATATTGGTTGTAATAATGCCATACAGCTCTTCTTTCATCAATATATCATTAAACGTTCTAATTTGTTGTTCAGAGATTTTTTTTCCTTCCTTAATAAAGTGATGAATTTCTTTATCCTTAACCACTTGAAGAAGGCCCATACAGAGCAATACCGAAAAATAATTTCGCTCAATATTAAAGAAAATCTCCATTATTTCAGCTACATTTAATGGCCTTTTTTTTCCAAAACCACTTATATAGGAAAGTTTGTCTTCATATTCCACTTTATCCGGATACGGAACATATGGCGGACGGTCAAAAATCCCCTTTGACAGCATTAACTCAGTTGCTTGCCTATAAAGTTCGGTTGATTTGTAGTTCATCGTGATAAAAAAATCCAAAACATCCTTCCTGGCAACATTAGCCGTCAAAAAACTCCCATTAATCATCATTAGACGGGTCAAGGAATAAACGAAGCTGAGCCCAAACATATCATAAAATAAAGGCGGGGCCGCCAAATTCACATCTTTTTCTGAAAAACCATCAGGTATTGGAATGCCTTCTTTTACAAAAATGTCCGTAATTTGTTGAAGGTGTGTTTCCGAATTCTGAAATGCCCTCTCAAGGATCGGCTTAATTTCCACATCCTGATTGTGATGCAGGAAATAGGTGAGCAAACAGACCGTCATGTTTTCCTGTATATACGTAGCCCATAATGCGGCAATTTCCGAACTTGACAACCTAATGCTGCGCTCAGACATACGTAAGCCTCCCTAAAAAAAGTACTCTAAGAATATAATCCCTGTAATTCATCCATTTTATACAAAGTGAAGCATGGGGACGGTTCTTGTGCATCAATAAGATGCACCTAAAAAACACCAAATTTTCATTATAAAGAACAAACCGTCAGGAAAATGGACCTGCTACACAGTTGGCCGGGGTTTGTTTTCCCAATGCATAACTTCGTCTTCTTCATCAATTTCAATCTTGACATCGACTACGCCGTTTTCAGCCAATATTTTTTCCGCTAAGCGGTCTCTAATATCATCCGCCTCCGCAACTGTTAGCTGTGGGTCGACTTCGATCTCCAATTCAACATGAAGGTCTTCCCCTTCCTTGATGACGGTAATTCCCTGAATATCCTTGACATCTGGATTTGCAATAACAAGCGAGCCAATTTTGTTCTCCATTTCTTCGTCGGCTTGGCCAATTACCCCTGCTGCATTGTCCAAAAAGACCCTGCCGACCACAAAAAACATCATGGCTCCAATCAAAATGGAAGCTAATCCCTCGAGCCAATGGATGTTGGAAAAATGGGCAATAACTACTGCGATAATGGCCAGCAAACCACCCATGGTTGCAACAAGGTCCTCCATAAATACAAGCTTCGTCGCCGGCTTGGCTCTACCCAGATTGGCAAAGCTCTTAGCAAATACGCCAGGACCGCTTGCTTCCAGGCCAATTTCATGGAGGACCTCTTTCATCGCTTTAAAAAGAACAAAAGTCTCAAGGATGGTCGCCACCCCTAAAACGATAATATTGATGATAAAACCGCCAGACACAGTTGGATGAACCATGTGGTGATATCCTTCTTTAATCGTTTCAAACGCCATAATCCCGACAATCAACACTGCACCTAGCAAAACTAGATTGACAAGGCGGCCAAATCCGTTTGGAAATTTTTCCGTCGGGGCTTTTTTACTTAAAGCCGAACCGATAAACACAAAAAACTGGTTTGCAGCGTCCCCTAAACTATGCATGGTTTCCGCAAACATCGCTACATTTCCGGTAAACATATAAGCTACGCCTTTGATAATAGCAATAACGGTATTCACAATAGCCGCCAGCATTGCCGATTTATTTCCACGCTTTAATAACTTAAATAGTTCTCCCATCCGTATCCCCTTTTCTCTTAAAATTGGCTAATCTTAATATTTTCTAAAAAGGTTTAATGAATGCGATAACAGAAAAATTTCCATAATGATGATAAAATAAGAGAAAAGCCGGAGGGCAGGAAATGAAATTAGATGAGATTATGCAGACTCTCGAGGAGCTCGGTTCGGAACAAACGAAGAAGATATTTATCAATCATGGGGCACGCGGGCCTTTACTTGGAGTAAAAGTCGGCGATTTAAAAAAACTCGTCAAAAATGTAAAAAAGGATCAAGACTTGGCGCTGGCTTTATACGAAACCGGGAATAGTGATGCAATGTACCTGGCCGGTCTTTCAATCAACCCAAAATTAATAACCAAAGAATCTCTCCAGCGTTGGGTTCAAAAAGCCGATTGGTATATGCTCGCCGAATACACGGTTGCCGGAGTTGCTGCTGAAAGCCTGTTTGTGCTGGAACTGGCTCGGGAATGGATGAAATCGGATGAGGAAATGATTGCTGTTGCTGGGTGGAGTACCTATTCAAACTATCTCTCCATAACTCCTGACGAATTGCTCGATCTTGTGGAGATTCGGAGCCTACTAGATCAGGTCCAGTCTACAATCCATCAGGAGAAAAACCGTGTTCGCTATGTGATGAATGGGTTTGTTATTAGTGTCGGTGCCTATGTGACGGAACTTCACGAAGAAGCCAAACTTGTGGCAGAGAAAATTGGTAAGGTCCACGTTGATGTCGGAAAAACAGCTTGTAAGGTACCATTAGCAACAGATTATATTAAAAAAATTGCAGAACGAGATAAAATTGGCGTTAAGAGGAAAACGTGTATTTGCTAATTTGAAAGGATCCCCTATGTAATAACATTGGGGTCCGTTTTACTTTTTTCTGCACCTTTAAAAACAAAATGCTTCTGACCTAAATAATTCATAATAGTATAAATACCAGTCCCTAGTAAAACAGCTAAATCCTTTGCAAACTCCTTCGGAAACAAAGTCAATTTATCTAAAAACCAATTAGCCAGTTTCAATCCTAAAGAGTAAGAAACAAAATAACAAATACCAATCACAATGACAAACCGAACTAAGCTGCCGCCAATCGCTGCCTCGTTTTTAAAGGTGAAATTTCTGTTTAATATAAAACTGATCCCTGCCCCGACGATATTGCCTAGTAGGGTAGACCACCAGTAGGATAAACGTAACCCGTTAAGCAGCATGTACATTGTGGTTAAACCTACAATCGTATTGATGACCCCGACTATTAAAAAACGAATAAAGGAGTGCTTCATTTATGAACCTCCGTAATATACTGTTCAATTGTTTATAAAGTGTCCTTGAACACCCCACCTTAAACAACGAAAACCTCCCAAGTTTAATACACGGGAGGCTACAACTTCATTTTATAAATTTCTCAACACCATATTCAAACGGTTTATCCGTTCACTCTTTTCTTCCTCGGATACTAAATCATATTTTTTCAATAAATGAAACACTTCATTCAAAATGTCCTGGGTGTGTTCTTTTTCGAAAAACTGCTTAAACAACGGCTTCATGTCATCCGGTAAAAAGGCCAACTGTGATTCGTACTTCTTTTTCACATCATCATGTGTATGATCCAATTTGCATTCACTCATAAGCTTCCCTCCCATGTCTAATTAACATTAGAATACCATTTTTCTGGCCAATCAAAAAAGCCCCTGGGTGAAGGGCTTTTCGAAAATTAAGGTTTCTTAGTTTCGGTAACTTCCAAAACATCAAGGAGGAAGACAAATACAGGAATCCCGATAATTAACCCCCAAACCCCGAAGAAGTGCTCAGAAAAAATCAATACAATGAAGGTATAGAAAACAGGCAAATTCGTTTTCGAGCTCATTAAATTCGGGTTCAAAATATAGGCCTCAATGCCATGGATGATGGCGATGGCAATCCCGACATAAAGGACCTTCATCAGGCCTCCGATACTATAGGCGATGATGGTCAGCGGAATCAAAGAAATAATTACCCCTGCTACAGGAATCAAGCCCAGCAGGAAAATCATAATCGACAAGCCGCCTAGCTGCGGGAAGTCCAGCAGCCAAAGTGAAATCGTTGTTAAAATACAGTTTACAACCGCAATAATTAATTGCGCTTCGATTACTTTACCAAACGTCCGGACAAACTTCTGCGCAAAGAATTCAATTTCAACATAAATCGAGGCAACCTTACTCGTCTTAAATTTCCCAGTAAATTCAATCAACCTTGGTTTTTCTAACAGGAAAAATAAACTTAAAAGAAGCGCCAGCAAAACCTGCAGACTTATTTTGCTAATGTCTGTAAAGTACTTTAAAAGGTATGTGACTCCCTGTTCCAAATAACTGGAGATTTTCACTTCATTCATTTGGCTGACAATATAATTCAGGACCACATTATCATGCTTCGATGTATAAAAAGCCGTCAGCTGTTTAATGAGTGCGGTGATTTCTCCCGCAATCATCGGCAGGTACATAACCAGCCCATAGGTAAGCAAACCGACAATGGTAGCATACGAAATGACCACCAGCAGCTTTCTATTTAGCGGGATTTTGTCTTCAATAAATTGAACGAGCCGATCCATTAAAAACGCAAAAATGAAGGTCAGCAATATTAAATTAATAATTGATTTCATCGCATATAAAGCCAATGCAATCACAATAAAGATTAAGATTCTTTTGAAGCCTCTGGTTTGGTAAAGTTTATTCATCATCTGTAATTATCAAACCCCATTATGTTTACTATAACGTTCACTAAAATTGTGAAATTTACAAATTTATTATATCAAATTTGTTTACATTTTTTCGAATTTAAATATTGGATTAAATGTGAACACATACTTTTTTAAAATTGAACAGGTGGTATCGTGCTGTCAATCGCCTTACTTTCATAGCCCTGCTGGGTTAAATAATCGAGCAGTTGCGGCAAATGGGCGAGCGTTTCTTTTTTCTCATGAAGAAGAATCACAAGAGGCCCATTATGGCCTGCCTTTGCATTGAGTTGGGCAATAACATTGTCGATGTACCGCGCGTCTTTATAATACCAGTCTTTACTGTCAATATTCCAATCCCACATGAAATAGCCGTTATCCTTAACAACCTGTTTATATTGAGGGGTCATATAAGGCGAGCTTCCGTATGGTGTTCTTGCCAAAAAAGAATCCACTCCTGTAATTTCCCTTAATGTATTCCGATTCTGGGTTAATTCGCCTAAAACAGAATCTGCCGAAGCATAGAAAACTTCTTTCCGGTGTGAGACACTATGCAGTCCCACTGCTTCCCCAGTCTGCACCATTAATTTCGCTGCATCAGGATATTTGCGGATATTACCATCAATCATAAAAAAAGTGCCTTTAAAATGGTGTTGTTCTAAGAGTGCAATGATGTCGCCCGATATGGCAGAGGGCCCATCGTCAAATGTTAAATAAATTGTTCTTTTGCCATTTGGCTGAGCAGGCGGTTGGGCTGCTGCCGGTTGTGACTGATTCGTGTTGGATTCTGGTTTAGTTTCAGGAGCTGGTGTATTGGCTGGTGATTGGACCGAAGCCGTCTCAGATGGTGGGTTTTCTTGGCCATTTTTCGCCTCTTGTTCATTTCTTGACGCCATGGCTTTTTCCGTTTGTTTTCGGATCATTTCTTTTTCCTGCTGATAATCAAGGGCCCCTTTTCCCTTCATCGCAGCATTTGCCTTTTTTATAGACTCGTTGTTTTCATGATTAGCAGATTCTCCTGCCGCATTCGCCTGAAAATAGTTTACGGCAAACATTCCAATGGCCAGCAGCCCAATCATGGTAAGAAGGAATACAGCCCCCCTCACCTGTCTTCTCCTCTTCAGTTTCCCCATCGTTCATCCCTCTTTGAAGGTATTTATTTTTCATCCACCATTATAGACGATTTTCCCTACGCGTTGTTACAAATCTATTAAAAATATTACAATTATATTAAGATAACTGGCAGATTAATAGATATTTAGACAAGTAGTTACAAAATCCTTCCTCCTCATTGTAACCCAAAAACACTGCAAACGGGTGGAAAATTAATCAGAAATTTCCAAATGGTACAGGCAAATTCCATTTTTCCATGACATACATATCAGTGTGTGAGGATTTTCCCGTCGCAAGTTTTCGACATTTGGAGGTGATCTCGTGTCGGGTGGATTAAAAGCACTGCTTTATATCTTATCGTTTTTTATACCCGTTGTTGGAATTATATTAGGGATTATCTGGATGAATGACCAAGACATGGAGAAAAAGGCTATTGGGAAAACTTGTTTGATCTTAGGAATTGTTTCTATTGTGTTAAGCTGCATCTGCTGGTTCGCGTTGTCGGCGTTGTCACTGTCTCCGGCGTTTATGACTGGGTATTAGGATAGGATGGATTCTAAAATAAAGAACCCAACTTTATGAGGTTGGGTTCTTTTGACGAAGGAGTGATGTGTATGCTGCATGAGATACTGCATTTTTTCGGCGGGGCGATCTGCCACCAAATCAAGGAACGCTCACTCCATGCCTCCGGGATGGACCTGTCAGTCTGCGCCCGAGACACGGGGATTTACATTGGTATTTTTTCTTCGCTCATCTACTTACATTTAGTGAAACGAAAAAACAGCATCACCATTCCGTCAATAAAAATAAGCTTTTTTCTTCTTTTATTTATGCTCCCTTTAATAATGGACGGTGTAGGCTCGTATGCGCACTTGTTTGAAAGTACGAATGCACGTAGACTAGTGACCGGGATATGCTTTGGATTGGTACTCCCCTACTTTCTTTATCCGTTACTTTCGACAAAAGCGCTTGATCCTGCTAGCCTGCCTATCATAAATCAACGGAAGGATGTACTTATTCCCCTGTTTCTAAGTGGTGGTCTTGGAGGGTTCGTCTATTGGGGAAGACTTCCATACTATCTGCTTGATGGCTTCATCATTTTGATGATTGTCATATGGTTTAGCTTATGTGCCTCATTCCTATTCTCACGGCTTCGTGTAATACCGCTAAAATGGGCAATATCTATATTGAGCAGTTTTGCGTTTCTTTCTATTCTTTCCCTATTGCATCAATTGGTCATTTAATTACTCTTCTGCATTTATCGCAGCAATCAATGTCTTTATTTGTTTTAATTTCTGAGGACTCAATTGGTCCTCAGACAATTCGATTTCAACCTTTAACACACTCTTAACTGATTTTTTTCTATTATTCGCTAGGTTACTATCTTCTTTATTCTTCACTAAGTGTTCAACATCAACCTCTAAAGCTTTTGAAATTTTTTCTAATATTTCTAAACTAGGGTTGGATTGAATATCACGCTCGATTAAGCTTAAATAGGACTTCGAAATACCTGTTAGTTGACCAAGCTTTGTAATTGAGTACCCTTTTATTTTCCGGAGCCTCTGAAGTTTTTTTCCATCCATCGTACCTCTCCCTTTTGTTAACACCTTCCAATACAATAATATCCTAGACTCTCTTACTCTTAACCTCCAAATCCCTTAGTAATCAATGTAATAACCAAAGGACCTAAAATCACGATAAAAAGTGAAGGGAAGATGAAAAATACCATTGGAAACAGCATTTTTACCGGTGCCTTCATTGCTTGCTCACGGGCCGCCTCACGCCGCTGCTCACGGACCCTTATCGTTAAGTTCCCTAACACCTTAGCCATACCTATTCCAAGCTGGTCAGCTTGAATAAGCGAAGTAATCAAACTTTGAAAGGAGTGAGATGGAACTCGCCTCCTTAGCTCGTAAAATGCTTCCCTTCTTGATTTGCCGAGTTTCATATCTTCGAGCGTAAGCAGGAATTCATCTGCTAACGGACCTTTGATATTATGAGAAACCTCTTTTAAAGCTAAATCGAGCCCCATCCCTGCTTCAAGCAGCAGATTAACAGTATCAAAGAAATCCGGCATTGCTTTGTTAATCGACTTGATTCTTTCTGTTTTCTTTTTTCCAAGATAAA
Source organism: Neobacillus sp. PVCKKU3 (assembly GCF_058323225.1). Taxonomy (NCBI): domain Bacteria; kingdom Bacillati; phylum Bacillota; class Bacilli; order Caryophanales; family Bacillaceae; genus Neobacillus; species Neobacillus sp. PVCKKU3. The sequence continues at coordinate 33,979 of NZ_JBLVQN010000027.1, read as the reverse complement.
AAATGGGCAGCCGGAACCCTAATAATGCTACAACAGTAACCATGACCCAGGCTAAAGTTTTATTCTCAGCTATCGGCATAAAAAACATGAAAACAACAAGCCCCATTACAGCACTAAGGAGAATCTGGAATAGCCTGAAATCGATAGCTGACTTAAATGGATATCCCGCATCTCTTAGTAAGGAATCAAGCCTTCTTCTTTCCTCTTTCGAAACCTTTTTGTTCAAAACATCGGTTCCTTTTTCCCAATATTGACTAAAGAAATGTTTAACATCTTTCTCTTGTTTTTGCGGGATTCGCTCATCACTTTTTATTGCCACGCCGCCAAAATACGTATTAACACGCTCATTAAAGGCAATTTTCCTTTTATAGATCGTTAATAATATGGCAGCAAACAAAGTCGTAACAAACCCGGTTATCAAAAAAACTAATAACAATTCTCCCATCTTCATTACACCTCAATTTGGATGATTCTCCTGATAAAAACCCAGCCAATGATATTTCCGGCTGCCCCAACAAATATCATCATCCAGCCCAGTGGGTGCTGCAGCATTGGCGCAAAATATTCCCAGTTTACCAAAGATAAATAGGCAGCAAGTGCTACTGGGAGAAGAGTAATAATCCACGATGACATCCTTCCCTGTGCTGTCAACGTCCGGAGCTCCTCTAAAATCCTGACCCTGCCCCTAATCGTTTCTTCCATGGTTTCCAGAAGTTCGGCCAAATTCCCCCCGCTTCTCCTTTGTGCGAGGATGGCCCTGACAACGACCTCCAATTCATTATTAGGCAAGCGCTCCACCATTTCTTCGAAAATATCCTCCATCGGCATACCCAACCCTGCCTGGCGGAATGCCCGGTCAAATTCCGGACCAAGCGGATCTGTGACTTCCTTGCCGACTAGCTGCATGGCCTGCATGAAGCTAAAGCCTGCCCGCATGGAGTTTGCCATCATCCCCAATACCTCAATTAACTGATAATTAATTTGTGCTAACCGCTTCTTTCTTTTTTGCTTCATGAAGGTTTTGGGAACGATAAATCCAATAACAAAAGCCACAATCCACAGGTACCAGGGAAGCCCTATTAGGAACACCAAGATGATGAGTCCAGCTGCGGCAAGAAATCTAAGCGCCAAAAACTCTTCCGGTTTAAAGCTGCTTCCCGCTTCATACAATAATTTTTCTGTATCTCTACTAACCTTAATATTTTTGAAAATAGCAGCAAAAGAGGAAAAGAATTTCTTAAAAATGAAAGGCTGTTTCTCTTCTTCGCTCTCTTCCGTTGTTTGTGAAGAGTGCAAAAAGGTTTTCATACGGTTATCCAGCCTTTTTTTCGCAGAAAAGCTTCTCAAAAATAAATAAAATCCAATGGTTACGCCAATACAGATTAGAATCAGTTGGAGCGCTGTATCCATTTCTACCAACCTCCATAAAACCATGTTGCTGGCAGTTTATAACCATTCATTTCAAGCTGTTCGGTAAACCTCGGGCGGATACCGGTACTGACAAAGTCTCCCAAGATACGGCCATCTTCGGAATAGCCCTGTTCCTTAAACACAAAAAGATCCTGAAGAACAATGGTGTCCCCTTCCAAGTTTAAGACTTCGGTAATATGAGTGATTTTTCTTGTTCCATCCTTCATTCTGGCTTGATGAACAATTAAATCAATCGCATTCGCAATTTGTTCCCGGATGGCCTTAACTGGCAGTTCATAACCTGCCATTAATACCATCGTCTCAATCCGGGATAGGATATCGCGCGGTGAGTTGGCGTGTCCCGTGCTGAGTCCACCATCATGTCCCGTGTTCATAGCCTGAAGCATATCCAAAGCTTCAGCACCACGAACTTCTCCTACTACAATTCGGTCCGGCCGCATCCTTAGGGCGTTCCTTACCAAATCCCTGATGGTGATTTCCCCTTTTCCTTCAATATTCGGCGGCCTTGATTCTAATCCCACAATATGCTCCTGATTAAGTTTCAACTCAGCCGCATCCTCGATGGTAACAATCCGCTCTTTATTTGGAATGAAGGAGGATAACACATTTAATGTAGACGTTTTCCCCGAACCGGTACCTCCACTGATAAAGACATTAAGTCTGGATTTTACGCATATTTCAAGAAACTCTGCCATCGTTTGATCAAGAGTACCAAATCCAATCAAATCCGTTATCGTAAAGGGGGTTTCAGAGAATTTACGAATCGTTAAACTTGGCCCCTTTAATGCCAGCGGCGGAATGATTGCATTAACACGAGAACCATCAGGAAGGCGGGCATCTACCATAGGGGAACTTTCATCGATACGGCGTCCAATTGGTGAGACAATTTTTTCAATAACCCGCATCACATGCTGATTATCCACAAAATGAACATGGCTCTTTGAGATTTTCCCCTCCTGCTCGAAATAAACCTCATCAAAATGATTAACCATTACCTCAGAAATTAATGGATTTTGCAAAAGTGAAGTAATGGGACCATAGGCGAGAAGCTCATTTGTCACATAATCAATGATTTCCTGTTTTTCTTCAAAGGTAAGCCTGGTGCCTTCCTGTTCAAAGAACGCATCTGCCAATTCCACGATTTTACGTTTTTCCTTTTCCTTATCTTGCCCTGGGTATTTCTTCAATTCCTCCAGCAGATGATTATGAAGATTGGTTTCAATCTCCCAAAATTCCTGTGACTTTTTTGCCTCAGTTAAAACGGGAACATCCATTTTGGGGGCACTACCCTGGGCCTCTTCTAAATATCGTTTAAATAATGACACTTACATCACCGCCTCACTTTCCTAGTTGATACCATTTTTTCTCTTTCCTTTTCCCGTTAACTACCACCGGCTTTTGGAAATTAGAGTTTTCGGCCATTTGCCATACAGCCTTACCAAGCTGACTCCGTGAACTCGATAACATGAATGGCTGACCCGCCTTAATGGAGGAAGCTGCGACATTAGTCTGCTCCGGAAGAGTATGATAAACCTTAGATTCTAAAATTTCTTCAATTCGATTAAGCTCAAGCCCCTGACCCTTAACATAACGATTCAATACCAGCTTTACTTTTTCCTTGAGTTGAATAGCTTCCAAGGTTTCCAGGTAAAGCTTCGTTAACCTTAAAACAGATAAATCGTTTCCTGTCATCAGCAAAATTTCGTCCGCCATATTAAGGCTGCGCAAATGAATATCGGATAGATAGGCAGGCAAATCGATTAGGATAATATCAAATAGTTCCCTTGCCTCCTCGATTGCCGCTTTCATATGTAATTCTGTAATCCCTTCAAAAAATTCAGGGCGTGTTGGTGCGGCAAGAACTGAGATGTCCCCATCCACAAGAGTCATGTATTGACGTAAGGAATAATGGTCTTGCCCATACCCTTCCTTGACCCATTCGTAAATGGTTCGCTTAGGCTTCACATTATAGAAGATAGAGATTTCACCAAATTGGAAGTTGCCATCAATCACCGCAACCTTTTTTCCCAATCTGGCATAAGCAACTGCCAGATTTACGGTTAGAACCGTTCTGCCAATGCCTCCCTTAGGACCAGAAACAGCAATGACTCTTCCGATGTCCTTTCTGAGACTGGCAACACTAGGCTCCATTTTTGCCCGATGCTGCATAAATTTCTTGGCATGGGCAACTGTTTCAGCAAGGTCCTCGATTCTGTAATTTGTTCGAAGGGTATCCGAAGCTCCCACTTGCATTGCCTTTTTTAAGTTTTCCATTTCCTCAGGTACCATAAGGATGATGTAAATATGAGGGTAAAGTACTGAAATCTCTTGAGATAACTCATAGACGTCATATTGTGATTGGACATTAATAAATAAGACCGTTATTTGACTTTCTAATGCTTGCCGTAATTTTTCGATCTGATTAACGAAGGTCAGAGTGTATTCCTGTTTTTCTAAAAATGTACTGACGCCTTCCGGAAAAGTGTAAGAGTCTGAAAAATAAACCCAATTTATGTTCATTTCTTACCAGAATCCCCCTCTTTAATGACTTCCCTTGTCTGCTTAAAGCCAGCTTTTCCTGTTTCTGAATCTTTTGTATTGCGAAGCATTAAATAGAAACCATCCTTATCTTTCGCAGCTAGACTAAGCATGACCCCTTCCTCTGGCTTCACTTCCAGCGTAACCGTTTCATAGTTAAGGGCGGCTTCCTTGTTATCCGCTGATTTACCGGACGTAAGGACTTTCACATTTTCAAGGACAAGCACTGCGGATTTATACTCTTTTCCAGTTGCATCGTCTTTGGTAGATTCATAGGCAATGACATCGACCATTGAATTTGGCGCTATATACCCAGAAACGCCTTCTTCCTTTTCAGCTCTTATTGAAATGGCCCTTTTCCCCTCGCTGACATCTACCATTGGGTTAACGAACTGCCTCTCTAGCGCTTTTTCTTTTTCAGCTTGTTTCTCTTTTTCAATTTCTTTCTTGGACTTTTCACCTGCGACGTCCTTCAGTTTCTCGGTGATTGGTGCACTTGCTGGGGTTGACCCGTTACCTTTTGAAAATACTGTAAAATAAACAACACCCGCGACAGCTATTCCGAAGATTAATGATATTAGCCAGATTTTTTTTGTGTTCATTGTGAACCTCCCTAACTCCCTTATGACCTGAATTTCCATTAATATAATTACTCACACTTTATCTATCTTTAAAGCTGTGGAAAAAATAATAGTTATGAAAATCTAACTATTACAATCTTTCACTGCTTGCTTCTTGCAAATTTAACTTTTCTTATTCCACTCTCATTACCGTTTTATCTTTTAGTTCGACTTCCCCAATTACACTACTGATTATTGGTGTTAGAAATGTAATTGGGTAGGTAATAGCAATTGTTACATCGTTGGAAGTTGGTACTCCTTTAGTTACTTTCACATTTCCTGTTGTTAAGCTAATTCCTACAGCATTATCAACAGCGACTTGTTCAATATTTCCACCGCCAATACTTGCTGCTCGAGCTGCTTCCCGCCCGGCATGATCGATTGTAAGATACGCGTGTAGAATTCTTCCAAAATCAACAATTCCAAATAGTAGTAACAGTAATACAGGTAAGACTAAGGCAAATTCAACTAGTGATTGGCCTTTTTCTGATTTCATTAAAATCCACCCCAGACCAGTGCGCATAGTGTACCAAGGACAATTGCTACTCCGTAAGGAAATGAAACACTTCCCTTTTTATCTTGCGATATAATGATCTCCCCAAGATTGCTTCTTAAAAATACTAAATTAAAAAGAAAAGACTTAAGCAGGGGTATAAAGCCTTTATTTTTTATAATTAATAAAAGACCAATTACTCCGCCAATCAGTGCTGTATAAATAAACGAATAAAATACGAATTCCGTACCCATTAAGGCCCCAATTGCTGCCATAAGCTTTACATCCCCGGCACCCATTCCACCTAAAATAAATGGAATTAATAGTAAGCTTAATCCTACTAGGAATCCTTTGCCGCTAAATAATAATCCATTAAACCCAGATGTAACTATGGAATTAGCAAAACTGAAAATAATAGTTGGTATAGTTACAATATTTAATATTTTTCGTGATTTAATATCTGTAACTAAACAAATTATTAGGCTAATACATAAAATAATAATTTGCATTTTTACAAATCCACCTCCCTATAGCTTCAGCCCTGCTTCGGATTTGTGATGCAGGGCTGAACAAAAACCGCTATTAAAAATTTCTTAATTTATTGCATTTTGTAATTTGGTTTTAATATCATAAAATACATCGTCAATTCCAGCTTTTAGTGCAAGTACAGCTGCAATAACAACAGCTGCAACCAATCCAATAATCAATCCATACTCTGACAATGTCTGTCCTTCTTCTTCTTTCCACAACTTTTTAATCACGTTCATTCTTTTCTCCTCCTATTATCCTTTTTAAAATTAATTGTTCTATATTTAGAACCTAAATTAAATATATAATGAACAACAAATTTTGAAAACTCTCATTTTTGTTCGTTTTAGCGGTATTTCCTATGTTTTTTTATCATTCTCTTAAAATATCTAAATATTTCTCACTTTTTTGTTCTTTAAAGGAAACAAACTGTTCATTATAATAAATACATATAATTGAAAGGGGCATTTTTATGGAAAGAGATATTGTTCACATTCCTTATCAGATAAAATTAGCGGATTCAATTGCAAAAAGAGTTATTGGGTTAATGTTTCGAAAGGAACCTATTGTTAATGAAGGACTTTGGATCATACCTTGCAATGCAGTGCATATGTTTTTTGTAAGATTTCCAATTGATGTCGTATTTCTTAGCAAACAAAATAAAGTCGTAAAAGTATATGAAAACTTAATGCCGTGGAAAATAACAAAACCTGAAAAAGATGCCCATTCAACGTTAGAGCTTCCTGCAGGATCTATTAAAAAATTAGGAATAAAAAACGGAAGTATAATAGATTGTTCCAAAACCACTTAAACCTAAATGAAATTAATCTATGAATTCTCTATACAATAATACAGTTTCATATTATTATTCTTTATAAAGAACGAAAAAGGAGGGGAATCTATTGTTTAAAAAAATCATGATAGAGGAAAAGGGACAATCTTTGGTTCTAGTTGCTTTAATGTTAACTGCCTTAATTGGAATTGCAGGATTTGCCATTGACGGGGGAAGGTTGTATCTTGCTAAATCTGAACTGCAAAAGGCTGTCGATGCCGGGGCATTGGCTGGTGCAGATGCTTTAATAGATGATTATTTGGTACCCAAAAAGGAATTTGAACCTAGTAACGACACTAAGATAAAAGCGGTCGCAACTGTTGTTGCTAATAATAACCTTACTGCCTCCTATGAACCAACTGCCGATTATGTTGAAGGTCGAAAAGAAAACTATTATCAAATGAGAGGTACAGTTACAGTTGATTTCGCTTTAATGAAAGTATTAGGATATTCCAATTCTGAGGTAAAGGCATACTCAAAAGTGAAAATTATTACACCTGCTTACTCCGATGTAATTCCTATTGGAATTAAATATACTCCTGACCAACCCGGAAATATTTATGATTTAACTTACCCACCAGGAGATGGAGAGACAGGAAACTATGGTTTATTAAATTTTGATATAATAGAAGCACCTGGCACTCTCAATGTAAAATGTAACAGCGGTGGCAGCCCGACAGTTGCGTCTTACATTAGAGATGGTGCTCCTGAACCTTTATCAGTTAATATGATTATTTGTACAGAAACTGGCGATCCGATAGATAGTAACCCCATCTTAACTGAATTAAACAAAAGAGACTATGTTATCGTACCAATTGTTAGTGGAAGCGGTACAGGTACCAGCACTAGATCGGTGATTGGATTTGCAGCTTTTGAACTAGAACATGTGGATGATAAGGCAAAGCCAAAACCACAATCTGTGAGAGGGAAATTCATAAGAATTATAACACCTAAAGAAATGTCAGATAACGCAAAATATACTACAAAAATAGTTATGTAACATTTTATAGGACTGAATCCTCCAAAATGGATGAGGTCCTTTTTTATTTGAGTGTTATGCATCATTTGGTTTTATCAAAAAATACAACCAGAACGTCGATGTTCATGTGTATCACGAAGCAAAGGATTGCAATTCAAATTAATCTGTCAGCTGAATAATACTTATACTAAGCTAATTTTGCTTCGGGATACCTTACAATATTTTCAAAAAACTAGCCCTTTGTAACACAGTTTATTTTAGCTGTTGATGCGCAAACAGTCCCCATGCCTCAATGGAAAGTTTTTATAAATTTCAATAGAGAATAACAATCCCTCCATTAACCAAAATAATGAGTGGCTGTGTCCAATTTTTTTGAGGAGGAGATTCGATTGATGATTCAGAATCAGCAGGGGCAAATGCACCAAAATATGCATACAGGGGCTGTGCCGCAACAGTTGAACCATGGCGGCCATGAAATGTTTGATGTACATGAAGTGTTGAATGGGTCAATTGGTACTTTGAATCAGTATCTGATGCTGCGTCCGCATGTAAAGGACCCAGAGCTACTGGATATTTTAGACCGCCAATATCAGTTCATTCAAGATGAATATAATATTACATTGCAGTGCTTCCAATCCGGGCAGGACCCGTCTAAGCCGACGCAAAGCTATAAAATGAAGCAGGGAAATGACTTTGTCTATGGGTTAACTCCGACCCAGCCGAAGAAGCCAATGCAGAACATGACGGAAATCTCCGATGAGTTTATTTCCGGCTGTATGCTGACAGCGTGCAAATCCGGTGCTACACACAAGACTATGGCTGCGTGTGAAACGACAAATCCGGTTGTCCGCCGCGTGCTTGCGGACTCTGTGCCAAACTGCATTGAAATGGCTTATGAGCTTTCCATTTATCAAAATAAAAACCATTACTACCAGGTACCGCAGCTAGCCCAGCAGGATATGACGCAAATCGTTAATTCCTTTGCACCTGCTCAAGGGATGCCGCAAACTCAAAACATGAATATGAACATGAATCCTAATATGAATATGGGCATGAACAACAACATGAATTTGAAGCATTAAACATAAAAACTGGAGACTGTCTTAAAGGGGGTTCAGACCCTAATAAGACAGCCTCCAGCTCTTTTATTTCTCCCCTAAATACTCAATGGCCAGTGCCATAAAATAACGTATGGATTCAATGAACTTGTCAATTTCCACATATTCATCCGGCTGATGGGCAAGTTTTGGGTGCCCCGGGCCAAAGATGAATGTTGGAATCTGCAAATGAGGCTGATAAACAGAAGCATCTGTATAATAATTAACACCGGTTGGATTCAAGTCCAAGTTCAACTCTTTCTTACCAGTTCGGACCGCCAATTGGACAAATTCATCGGATTCCTTTGTACTAACCGATTCCATTCTATTAATTATTTTAATCTGATAAGACGCCTTTGATTTTTCAGTGATTCCCTTTAGCATATCTTCAATATCTTTTAAAATCCGGTCAATATCCTGTCCCGGAACTGTTCGAATATCCAGCGTTACACTGCATTGGTCAGGCACTACATTTGTCTTGACGCCACCTTCAATGGTGCCAATATTTAAGGTTGGATGCCCCAGGATTGGATGTGGTATATAAGAAAACTCATACTTAAGAAGCGCGTTAATTAAGTCGTTCATTGCCAAAATGGCGTTAACACCCTGATCCGGCATGGAACCGTGGGCAGTTTTTCCATTCGTAGTAATCTCCAGCCACAAGCAGCCTTTATGGGCATTATAAATTTCGTTTTCGCTTGGCTCCGAGATGACCATGGCAGTGGCCTTGTCAATCTGGCCCTTTTGAACAACCGTCTTGGCACCGTAGCCGTCGACCTCTTCTCCTGCAGTTCCAACAAACTGCAGCTTACCCTTAAGTTTCACACCTGCACGAGATAAATACTCCATCGCCAGAATCATTGCAGCAACTCCAGCTTTCATGTCAGTAGTGCCGCGGCCATACATTTTGTCGCCGACGATTTCCCCGGAAAAAGGACCATGCTGCCACTCCACTTTACCGGTTGGGACGGTGTCAAAATGACCGCTGTAAACTAAATACCTCTCGTCAGTTTTTCTGTCTGGATAAGTAACAAACAAGTTGGCCCGGTTATTGCCTAGGTCATCCAGCTCCACTTGAAGCTTGGATGAAGCTAAAAACGTTTCAATAGCCTCAGCGACCCTTTTTTCATTGCCGTCAGGATTAACACTGTTAACTTGGATAAGAGATTGCAAAAATTGGACCGATTCTTCTACATTTACCATCTCATATATCGAATGCAGCATCTGCATTTGCTTCCCCACCTTGCTATTTTATTTGGTTGAACGTTCACTGAGCCAGTCATCCAAAATTCCAGCAAATTTACCGGACATTGCTAAGTTCACATGGCCGCCTTCTATACGTAAAAACGTTTTATCTTCACTTGAAACTAAATCCATAATGGGCTTACTTTGCTCTTCTGGAATCAGGTTGTCGCTTTTCATGCTGACAGCCAAAAGGTTTGACTTAATATTTTTTAAATCCGCTTTTTTGCCGTGAATGGTAAACTCACCTTTAACCAGCTTATTTCCTTTAAACAAGTCTTCATTTAACTGTTTAAACGCTCCGCCGGTTAACGGGACGTGCCCCTTTGTCCATGTGTTCATACGATGCCATTTTTCCGTAAACCTTTGATCATGCGCCCGTGATAAAAGGAGCGTGTAAGGGGTGTTGTAGACCGGTGAAGTGATCGACCTGAACATGGCCTCAACGTAAACAGGAGGAACTAATCCATACACTTCGATAAAGCGATCGAGATCCATGTTCCCTTCAAGCATTGCTTCCGCCCAATTTTCAGGCAAGGAGGCCGCCACACTAAAATCAATTGGAACAGCAGCCGTCACAAGGTTTTTGATTGGTTCTTCCGCTATGGAGGCATACATCGCTGCCAGCGTACCGCCCAGACAATATCCGACCACCGATATTTCCTCCGCACCGGCATGCCTTAATGCCCGCTGAACCGCTTTTTTGATATAGCTGGCTACATAATCCTCAATTGAAATATTTTTATCTTCGTACCCGGCGACGCCCCAGTCTAATAAATAGACATCATACCCCCTGTTTACCAGGCCCTCGAGAACACTTGAGCCTGGAGCAAAGTCGAGAATCGTTGGCTGATTGAATAGCGAATAGACAATAAAAATAGGAACATCATATTTTTTTGTTGTTGCTGCCGGATAGTGCCATAAGGTGGCTTTATTCTTTTTCCAAACTAATTGTCTGGACGTATGACCGAATCGGAAATCACCACTGTTAAGAGTTTTGAAAAATCTTTCCCAGCGCTTCTGTTCTTTTTCAAGAATAGATGACTCATTATTTGCTGTATTTGTTGGCACGATTTGTCCCCCTTGCTTCAAATAGCGGGAACGAAGATGCTTAGAAAGATTCGTTCCCTATTTTCTAAAAATTAAATTACTGATTTTTCATTTTTTACTACCGCAAGCTGATGAATCTGCTTCTCTTTCAAAATAATCGCACACACAGCCGCTAACGCTGCAGTCAACGCGAAGAATATGAAAACACCGCTAAAATCCTGTGAGCCATTTGCGCCAACCTTTACTAAATAGCCGGCAACAAGCGGCGATACAAATGAACCCAATTGACCGATACCGTTAGCAAGACCAGTTGCACTTCCGACGATCTCCTTTGGATAGCGCTTTGGCAAGTAAGCATAGATGGAGCCGAAGTTTAAGTTAACAAAGAAACCAGTAAGTAAAAGGAGCGTAAGCAACATGCCGGTATTACCTTTTTCAACGGCACCAAGCATCCATAGGACAGGAATACAGCCGATATAAGCAATCAAGGCAACAGGCTTCATACGATGTAGAACTTTATCCATCAGCCAGCCGCCTAGCATCATTGCGAAGAAGGCCACAATGTAAGGAGCAGATGCGAAAAAGCCCATTTCTTTAATATTTAATCCATGCTGGGTAACCAAGAAAGACGTCAGCCAAGTGGATGAACCCCAATAGACAGCCAGCTGGCAAAATAAGCACAATGTATATACATAAAAATTGCTATCCTTTAAGAAAACTCCGTATTGCTTTCTTTTCTCTTCTTTTGTAAGAGTGGCAGAAACCGCTCCATCTTCAATATCTTCGTCCTTGCTCAATCTTCCTTTTTCAATCATTTCTTTTGGAGAATCCGCTACAAAACGCCATAATAAGAAAATTCCAAGTGCACCCGGGATAGCTAGAACATAGAAGACCGGACGCCAGTCACCTGCGAAAAAGTAAACCGAAATGCTGGTAACGATAACCGGAACAATCGCCGGTGCAACAGCCCAAGAGGTGGCAAAAAACGATACGGCTCTTCCTCTTTCCTTGAACGGGAACCAGTTATTGATGGCGCGGATTGCTGGTGCAAAATGATGGCCTTCCCCTAGTCCCAAACCGATACGAAGCGCTAAGAACTGGGCAAAGTTTTTCACCACGCCTGTCACAGCCGTAACTGCGGTGAACACGGTAATTGCAATATACATAACCTTTTTGGCACCAATTTTATCAGCGAGAAAACCGGCGCTGATTTGGGCGGCAGCGTAGGCAAAGAAAAACACGGAAGCAAGCTGGCCAACCTCAACCGGTGTCAGATTTAAATCCTTCTGGATAAACGGAAGGAAGGTGAGAACGGCCATTCTATCAAAATAGTTAATAATGTAGACTAACCAAAGAATGACAAGAACGACATAACGATATTTCCAAGCTTTTTTTGCCATGGTGGACAATGGAATCAAATCCTTTCGAATGTAAAATTAGCTTTGCAGGTTCTTCAATGCATTTTTTAAAACCTTCCCCGCAGGGTTGCGAGGCAGCTCGGAAACAAATTCTACTAGTTTCGGAATCTTGTAATTTGCCAATCTTTCAGCTACAAAATCTCTTATTTCCTGCGGGTCAATAACCGCCTGGTCTTTCGGTACAATGACCGCTTTGACCACTTCTCCAAAAATGGCATCAGGAACGCCGACTACGGCTGCTTCGTGCACCTTTGGGTGATTATAAAGGACATTTTCGACCTCGATGGAAAATATTTTTTCACCACCGCGGTTAATCAAATCCTTTTTCCGGTCGACTATATAAACAAAGCCGTCCTCATCCATTTTGGCCAGGTCGCCGGAGCGCCAAAATCCATTATCAAATGAGGTTTGATTGGCTGTTTCATTGTCCCAATATCCCTCTACAACCATCGGCCCCTTAATTAATAGTTCCCCGACTTCTCCCGGTGGGCATGGCTCATCGTTATCATTTACAACCTTTAACTCGCCAACTGGTACCGGCAAGCCGACCGATTGAAATTTCGCTTCGTTATATGACTGTGGCATAAGCGTTGCAGGAGAAGAGGTTTCCGTTGCGCCATAGGCATTTTGCAAATAGGCGTTTGGAAAGTACTTTTTCAATTTATAAATGGTTTCTGTCGACATCGGCGCGCCGCCGTACGCGATACAGTTTACATTTGTGTAGCTGTATAATGAGAAATCCTGATGGGACGTCATCATGACATAAATGGTCGGTACATTAAATAAGAATGTTACCTTTTCTTCGGCTGCCAGGCGGATGAATTCCTCCGTCTTAAATCTCCTTATGATGACGGACGTTCCGCCCACTCGTACCATATGAAAAAGCTGGCCAATCAGTCCGGTCACATGAAAAAGCGGAACCGCAATCAGCGTTTTTGCATTGTGCGTTGTTTTAAATACTGTTTCATAATTGATGGAACTGTGAATGGCACCTAAATGGCTTCCCACTGCTCCCTTTGGCAACCCGGTAGTTCCAGAAGTATACATAATAAATAGTGGGTCATCCTCTGAAACAGGAACCTCGGAGACAGATGCAGGCTGCTCAAGGATTTCAAAAGGTAAATAGTCTTTTCGTTTAGGAGTTTTATTTCCGATTAAAAAGAAATTTTGAATCGTATCGATTGAACTGCTGTCTCTCATGCTTTCAACTGTTTCCAAGAATTCATCGTCAACAAACAATAGCTTGCTGCCTGATTGCTCCAGCATATAGGAAAGCTCGTTTTCTTTTAAACGGGTATTTAATGGTACAAAAATAGCCCCCAATTTGGCGCAGGCAAACACCAGCAAACTAAATTCAATACTGTTCCCCAACAAAAGAGCAATTCTGTCGCCTTTTTTTACACATAAGGAACTTTGTAAATTGCCGGCAATTTCTAGTGCTTTATCGTGCGTTTCTTTGTAGGTCAAGCGTACTCCGTTCATGACCAGCGCTTCGTGTTCAGGGTACTTTCCGGCGGCTTCCTCCAACATCGCAAAAAGATTCTGCGGCCGGTTCTTGAATACTTTTAATTCACGATTAAAATGGGTTTCTTTTTTGATATTCATGTAGTAGACCTCCTTTAACGTGCCGTCCAACCGCCGTCGACATGGAGCACTTGACCTGTTACATATTTTGATGTATCAGATGCCAAGAACACGACTGGACCAACGAGGTCTGATATTTCCCCAAATCTTTTGATCATCGTAGAGTTGACGATCTTTTCGACCCGCTCAGGATCAGAAAGCCAATCCTGCGTCATCGGCGTCATAATATAGCCAGGGCCAATCGCGTTGACAGTAATGTTATTTGGTGCCAATTCCTCAGCCCAGATTTTTGTTAATTGATTAATGCCGCCTTTACTGGCAGCATAGGAAGTTTGAAACGACATTCCCACTGTTCCAAAAATGGAGGAGATGTTAATGATTTTCCCGTAGTTTTGTTTGATCATCTGCTTGGCACAAGCCTGCCCGACCAGAAAAATCCCTTTTAAATTGACCCCCAAAACTCGGTCCCAATCGCTTTCTTCCACTTCGACCAACGGCTTGCGGATATTCATGCCGGCATTGTTGACCAGGATATCAAGCGAGCCAAAGCGCTCGACTATTTTCTGGACAAGCTTTTCTACCTGCTCCTTTTTTGTCACATCAGCTTGAATATAAGCGGCATTCATGCCCTCTTCCTTTAATTGTCGTACGGCCGTTTCTCCTTCATCGGCCCCCCGGCTGGTAATGACAAGAGTTGCCCCATAACGACCCAAAGCTTGTGCCATACCTAAGCCAATTCCTTTACTTCCTCCGGTTACAAGGGCCACTTTTCCACTAAGCTCAAAAGTTGGAAAATCCATCAATTTTCATCACCTTCCGTCAAATTTATTTTTTTAATGACAATCCATATTTTTATATTGCAATTATCGTGCCAATTTTTGAATAAATAGAAAATATTTAATATTTAGATATTAATCGACAAATTTTTATAAAATTTTTGTCAAACCTTGTTGAAAAGAACAGAAAAAAGCCGACAAATAAACGTCGGCTCTTAAATATGGGTATTAGGTTTTGATTCCTTTTTTCATCAAAGATTTTATATACCTAACTTTTGCATCTTTTTTACTAGCGCAGACTGACTAATTCCTAATTCCATCGCAGCACGCCTGGTTGTCCTGGATTCCTCCATTTGTTCTTTTATGACCTTCCGCTCCACATTGGCCAAAATTTCCTTTAACTTCCCCTTTTCTGTTGTTGTTTTTTCCAAACCTCTGAGTAAATTTGGCGGCAAATCTTTAATGTGGATTTCGTCATGGTCAGAGGTAATTACCAGTCTTTCAACCAGGTTTTCCAATTCTCTTATATTTCCGGGCCAATGGTATTTTTCAAAGAAATTCAGAATTTCAGGGTGAAATCGCTTATTCGACTTGCTTTTTTTATTCGTTTTATTTAAAAAATAGAACGCCAGAGGCACAATGTCTGCTTTCCTTTCACGCAATGGCGGAATACGGATAGGAACGATGTTTAATCGGTAATAAAGGTCCCTTCGGAAATCATTCTTATCCACCATTTCCTCCAAATTCATATGTGTCGCCGAGATGACCCGAACATCAATTTTGATGCTTTTTCGTCCGCCGATCCGCATGATTTCAAACTCCTGCAGCACCCTTAATAATTTCACCTGGAGATCAATTGGCATATCACCTATCTCATCTAAAAAGATGGTGCCCCCGTTTGCCAGCTCAAATAATCCTGGTTTTCCATTGCTGTCCGCTCCGGTAAACGCCCCTTTTTCATAGCCAAATAATTCAGATTCAAGCAGGTGTTTCGGAATGGCACCGCAATTAACTTTAATTAGTGGCTTATCGGCCCGGTCGCTTTCGTTGTGGAGATAATTGACAATGACTTCTTTTCCTACCCCGGACTCCCCTAAAATAAGCACACCCGAGTCAACCTTTGCCACTTTTCTTGCTAGATGGTAAACCCTCATGATTTCCTGGCTTTGTGCCACAATTCCATCAACATGCATCTGGATTAATTCTCGTTTTTTGAAATCTTCAATTTCACTTAAATATTTTTCTGTTAATTTTCTAGATTGATAGAGTGCGCTTTTCATTTGATTTAAATCTGATATATCCCTAACATTCGTGACAACAAACGCTATGTCACCGCCCGAATCAAAAATCGGACTCCCGGTTACCAGCAGTTCCTTGCCTCTTACTGTTTGAATGATTGTGACCGGTCTTTTTTCTTCTAACACTTTTAATGTGACCGACTCAGAGACAATCCCTTCTTTCACCACAGTCTCCATACTTTTTCCAAGCAGTTCGTGACTCTTCACACCGGTAATTTTGGAGTAAGCCCGGTTTACCATCACGCCGACACCGTTTTTATCCGCAACATAGACTCCATCGTAGCTTCCATGAAAAATCGACACCAAAATAGTTTCGATATCCGACTTTTCCACTCCATTCATCCGCATGGCTTCTGATATAAAGAAGTTCTCATTTTCCACTGGCGCTCACCCCCAACGATTGTTGATGAAAATTCGAATCAACTTTTCTGTATGATTCCTTTTGTAATCAAATATTCTCCGAATATTTGAAAATTCCTCCTTTTGAGTATAAAAAAATCCGGTTTTAATCAACCGGATACGCATAAATGATATATCGTTTCGGCGCTTTGCCGACAAAATGGAACGGGTAGCAGGTGGAAAGGACTAACTCCTCCTTGCCCGCCTTTCTAATGATGGTCCGATCATTTTTATCGACAATTTTCGAAGAAGCCATTTTGTATTTAAAAGTACCATAAGAGAATTCAAGGATAAAAACATCGCCTGGTTTCAGTTCGCCAAACTTTCGGAATACCGTGTCTCTGTGCCCAGCTAATAGAATTTGCTCGCCTTGGCCAGGGAACGCTGTTGCACGATGGTGACCGACTCCTTTTTCTAAGGAATCTTCATCCGACCCTTCGTAGATGGCCAGGTCATCATCCAGCTTAGGAATTTTAAGTATTCCGATGACGTCGTCTTCTTTCGGATGGAAGTTTTTGATATCCTTCAGACTTTTATCATTCAAGATACTTTTCGCTTTGGCCAATCCGATATTTTGATTTTGGTATACTTGATAGACTTTAAAAACAGTGAAAGCCATCATGAGGAGACCAACGGCTACCAGAATATCTCCGACTTTTTTCATGATTTTCTCCTCGCGTTATGGACTATAAATGAGACTGTTCCAAAAAGTCCTTTTTTGAAACAGCCTCAGTAAGGTTTAAACAAGACCTCTCATCTTATGGAATTTGATTGCTGCCCCGGCAATGAAGAGTACAAGACCAATCAATCCAATGTTCCATATATTTGTGGAGGTGTTCGGAAGCAACCCCCCAAGCCATCCGGAAGAAGAGGATGCACCCGTACTTTTTGAATCGGCACCAGTTGCGCCGCCAGAACCAGATCCGCCGTTACTGCTGCTGCCATTGCTACCACCATTGTTTCCGCTGCTGTTGCCAGGATTGGTGTTTTCATTGTTAGAGCCCTTTCCGTTATTCGGAACATTGACATCAGCCCTTGCTCCTTTATCTTCAAGCAAGTCTACTTTTATGGCATTTTTGTCGTAAGCTGTTGAATAAAATGTGTAAACCTTGTCAGAAGATGCAGGAAGGCTGTCCAAATTGATTTCCAGGCTGAACTTTGAAGCTGACTGTAGAGCGAGACTAATCTGGCCGCTATACGTTAACATAATAGTGTTGGTATCCGTATTGATTTTTATGGCGCTGTCAGCAAAAGCACCGCTGTTCATGGCACTTGGCCCAGGTGAACCGAGAATCGGCACACTGTACGTTGCTTTAATTGCCTTTTTAAAGTCCTTGCTGGCCATTAAAGATTTAAATTCCTCAGGCATTTCAAAATATATATATGTTTTACTAAGTAAGGTAACAGCTATAGTTGGTACGCCTGAGTACTCAAGGAACAGCTTATATTTACCTGAGCTTTGTTCTTGCAGTCTTGCACCTAAGGCTTCATTTGTCATGATATTTGCATTTAACAACCCTGAAGAGTCCTTCTGGTCCCCGGCCCCGGCCCCTGCCCCCGGAATGGCATCCTTAATTGTCTCCCCGACATTGGCGGGATTTTGTAGGATATCAGTTACCGTTTTTGTTGTGTTATTTACGGTATCTGTTACTGTTTCAACTGTTTTTGTGATTGGGTCAGTCCCAGGAACGGTGGTCTGATTTGTTCCTTGTTGATTACCTGTCAAACCTCCTAGTAATGGGTCTGTAATAGTGCCTACGGTAGTTGCAGGATCGCTTAGTTTATCTGGCAATGTGGTTGGATTCGTTAGGATTTCTCCAGCCTGTTGGACAGTTGCGTCTACTGTGCCGGTTACACCACCGACAACTCCGCCAACTGTGCTGCCAACGGCCGTTCCCACGTCTGTAAGGGTGCTTGTCGTTCCGTTGAGAAGGTTCGTTCCTCCTGTTGTTAATTGGGTCTGTGATGTAAGTGTTTGTGTAGTAGAGTTAAGAGTTGAACTAAGTGTTGTGATTGGGTCTGAAGATAACAAAGATGCGGATGCTGTGATTGGAGTTAATGACATATATGCGGCACTTATCAGCGCAACGGTACCTGCAAATAGTTTAGATTTTCGACGAAATCTGCTTTTTAATCTCTCTCTCTTTTCCATTTTCTTACTATCCTCCATCGCAATATTTTTCATAAGTATAAAATTACTCATAGGCCGATTCAACCAAAATCTCATAATTTTTGGTAAATTCGTAATTATGTAGTAACGTTTAATTTCCATTATACTACCGGAGTACTATTTCGTATCAATATATTGTTCGACAAACTTTTTGGGATGTGTCGAGAGGCGAAGGTCTGGTTAGGATGCGTTTGGTTTATTTAGGGAAAAATGAGCATTAAAAAAGACCAGCATTTCTGCTGATCTTGTATCCACCTATGTATGGTGGAGACGGCGGGAATCGAACCCGCGTCCAAGAATATTGGCACTTAAGCTTCTACGAGTGTAGTCGACATATTCGCGCTTCGCTGATCCATCTGCCTATCGACAGGCGTCCGGTCAGCTAGCCTGGTTGTTCTCTTCCTTTGTCCTCAGGCGGTGGACTCCGGCGTAGCCTACTAAGAGTGAGTCCGCTACCCTACCACATAGGCGATGGAGGGGCGAACAGCTATGCAGTTATTAAGCTGCGAAAGCTAAGTTGTTGTTAGTTTTGCCAGTTATGGCTTTGACGTTTTAACGAGGCCGATCCCCTCGACTCGCAACCTAAGCTCAAACTACCCCTGTCGAATCCGTAGCGTCCCCATTATAAAAAGTTGCTTTTATGAAGCAAGACGTTAGGAAAATGGCAAGCTCTTGAGCCAAGTTGTTTGCCGCTCATCTCAGCGACAAATTTATTATAACACATTTAGAGGATTTTTCAATTGTAAGTATTTGTAAGACATATCAAATTGCCTTTTTTACATCTTCTGACGATCGCGGAAGGCGCGCTCGATTTCACGTTTTGCTTCTTTTTGCTTCAAAGACTCACGCTTATCGTAGTTCTTTTTACCTTTTGCAAGTCCAAGCAGCACCTTGCAAAAACCATTTTTCAAATAAAGCTTTAATGGAATTAAAGAATAGCCCGCTTCTCTAGTATCTCCAAAAAGCTTTAAAATCTCGCGCTTATGAAGCAGCAGCTTTCGTTCTCGTTCTGGGTCATGATTGTAGCGGTTTCCCTGCTCATATGGGCTGATATGCACTCCGATAAGGGTGATTTCTCCATTATGAATCCGCGCGTAGGAGTCTTTTAGGTTTACTTTGCCGGCACGAATGGACTTGATCTCCGTTCCCTGCAGGACGATTCCAGCCTCGTATGTTTCCTCGATAAAATAGTCATGATAAGCCTTTTTATTCTGGGCAACGACTTTTCCTTCACCTTTTGGCATAATTTTCACCTCGTTTACGTGTTAATTTTAACAGAACAGGTGTGGGGATACAATTATAAAAGAGGATGTTTGGGCTGCCTGAGACTGATGAAGGACATTTTTTTGCTTCCACAGTTGCTAGTTGGTCTTCATCTGACTCATGAAGGACTTTTCCTATTTTCACAGCTAGCATTTTGGTCTTCATTCACCTTATGAAGGACATTTCCTGCTTGCATAGCTAGCATTTTGGTCTTCATCTGACTCATGAAGGACATTTCCTGCTTGCACAGTTAGCATTTTGGTCTTCATCTGCCTTATGAAGGACATTTCGTTCTTTCATAGTCAGCTTTTTGGTCTTCATCTGCCTTATGAAGGACATTCCTGCTTTCACAGCCAGCTTTTTGGCCTTCATCTGCCTCATGAAGGACATATCCTGCTTGCATACCCTGCTTTTTGGTCTTCATCTGCCTCATGAAGGACATATCCTCTTTCACAGCCTGCATTTTGTCCTTCATCATTTATTTACCTTATAGTTAAAAAGAGAGCCCAAAAGGCTCTCCCCTAATATTTCTTCTTCTTCCGCTTCGTGCTCTTGTTTTTCGGAACGTTCTCATAAAATTTGCGTTTCTTTCTCGACTTTCCGCCGCCCTGACCGCCACCGCCGCCAGCATCGGACTTGCCGTCACCTTGTTTGCCTCCTCGGCCGCCTTGCTGCCCGCGCTCACCTTGCTTATTCCGGCGAGGCTTGGACTCATTGCTGCCCGTCCTAAAGACCTTCGGCGCATCAGAACGCTCACGCCGTGGCGTGCCTTTCATGCCGACGATTTCAAAATCAATCGAGCGCTCGTCTTTATTGACCTTAACCACCCGAACAGTAATTTCATCACCAATGCGGAACACATTCCCGGTTCGTTCGCCAATCATCGCATAATGGCGCTCATCAAAACGGTAATAATCATCTGTCATGTAGCTGACATGGACAAGGCCTTCAATCGTGTTTGGAAGCTCTACAAACATACCGAAGTTCGTGACGGAGCTAATAATTCCGTCGTACTCTTCGCCAATCTTATCTTCCATATATTCTGCTTTTTTCAATTCATCGGTTTCGCGCTCCGCATCAACGGCACGGCGCTCCATTTTTGAAGAATGCATTGCAATATCCGGAAGTTCAGCATTCCATTTTGCCCTTGTGGCCTCATCCAGTTTTCCTTCAATAATATATGTCCGGATTAACCGGTGCACAATCGTGTCCGGATAACGGCGGATTGGCGAGGTGAAATGGGTGTAAAACTGGGCTGATAACCCGAAGTGGCCAAGATTTTCCGGATCATATTTCGCCTGCTGCATGGAGCGCAGCATCACAGTGGAAACAACCATTTCCTCTGGCTTGCCCTGGACCTCTTCAATAATTTCCTGCAATGCCCGCGGATGGACATTGTTTGCTGTCCCCCTTACAAAATACCCGAAGTTAGTAATAAACTCGAAAAACTTTCGCAGCTTATCTTCCTTCGGATCTTCATGAATCCGATAAATGAACGGAACATCCATCCAGTGGAAATGCTCTGCCACCGTTTCGTTGGCCGCCAGCATGAATTCCTCAATCAGGCGTTCCGCTACTGAACGTTCGCGCAAGACCACATCGCTTGGTTTTCCTTCCTCATCCACCAATACTTTTGATTCTTTAAAATCAAAATCTATTGCGCCCCGCTTCATTCGTTTAGCCCGAAGAATCGAAGCAAGCTCGCCCATCAATTCGAACATTGGTACCAGCGCCTCGTAGCGCGCACGGGTTTCCTCGTCCTTATCGACGAGTATCCGGTTGACATCGTAATACGTCATCCGCTCAGTCGTTTTAATCACGCTTTGAAAAATTTCATTAGAGACGACTTGGCCTTCCTCGTTGATTTCCATTTCACACGATAGCACTAGCCGGTCTACCTTTGGATTCAGGGAACAGATTCCATTCGACAACCGATGTGGAATCATCGGAATTACACGGTCTACTAAATAAACACTTGTAGCCCGGTCTGCTGCTTCGACATCAATCGGCGTACCTTCTTTTACATAATAACTGACATCAGCAATATGGACGCCGAGCTTGTAGTTACCATTTTCGAGTCGCGTAACAGTAACAGCGTCATCCAAGTCTTTTGCATCCGCACCATCAATCGTCACAATGGTTTCGCCACGAAGGTCACGGCGATTTACCAGCTCACTTTCATCGATTGTGTCTGGTGTCTCATTAGCCTGCTGCAGAACTTCATCCGGAAACGCCATCGGCAGCCCGTGCTTATGTATGACAGACAAAATATCCACACCAGGGTCATTTTTATGGCCGAGAATTGTGATGACTTCACCCTCAGCACTTTTTCTCCCCTCAGGATAGGAGATAAGCTTAACGACTACCTTGTGACCTTCGACCGCACCCTTGGATGCCTCTTTTGGGATAAAAATATCACTAGCAAATTTCTTGTCATCCGGTATGACGAAACCAAAGCTTTTGCTTTCAACATACGTACCGACAATTTGCTGTATGCCCCGTTCGATGATCCGGATAATGCTTCCCTCGCGGCGCTGGCCAGAGCTTTCAGAGGAAATTCGAACTAACACGGTATCCCCATGCATGGCATTATTCGTTTCTGTCGGAGGGATAAAAATATCATCCATCCCTGGCTCTTCGGGAATAACAAACGCAAATCCCTTTGCATGCCCTGTCAACTTGCCACGGATTAGATTCATTTTTTGCGGAAGACCATAACGGTTCGCCCGGGTTCTTACAACAAGACCCTTTTCCTCCATTTGCACAAGTGCTTTGACAAATTCCTTAAAATCAGCAGAATCCGAAATACCCAACGCGGATTCCAGCTCCTGAACTGTTAACGGCTTGTATGCCTCGTCCTTCATATATTGCAAAAGCCTGTCGATATGCTTTTTAATATTTTCTTCCATATTAGCCCTCCTTTAAAAAGGTTTTTAACGTTATACGAGCCAATCTAGTTTTTCTAAAAAGGCGTACACATCTTCATGCAATTGTTCCTTCTCTTTGTCCAGCGTAATGACGTGGCCGGATTCTTCGTACCATTTGATTTCCTTCTTTTCTGATTCAATATTTTCAAAAATAATATTGGCGCTCTCGGTGTTGATCATGTTGTCGTGGCGGGCCTGAACCACAAATGTTGGGGCATAGATCATATCGACATTGTCGCGTACATCGGCAATCAATTCCTGGAGAGCCTTAAGCGTCCCCATTGGTGTCTTTTTAAATTCATCCATTTCAAATTCGATTTGCTCGTCTGATTTTCCTTCCCGCTTTTTAAATTCACGGGCATATTCGAGAACTCCTTCGTACATAACTTGTTCACTTTTGATATACATCGGGGCACACATGGTGACAATTCCCTTTACAGGTACAGTGTATCCCAATTTCAAGGAAAATACGCCGCCAAGGGATAAACCGGCAACCGCGATTTCCTCGTGGCCTTTATTTTTCAAAAATTCATACCCGTTCAATACGTCCTGCCACCAATCCTCCGGACCTGTATGGACCAGTTCCACAGGGGGGACTCCGTGTCCCTTATAATGCGGCGCATGGCAGGTGTAGCCCTTCTTTTCCAAAAAACGGCCCAGCATCCGGACGTCCGAAGAATTGCCGGTAAATCCGTGCAGCAGCAAAACCGCCCGCTTCCCTCCCTCAAAGGTAAATGGTTTTGGCAATGAAATTCTCATACTTACTACTCCTTCACTAACACAAAATATCGCTATTCCTTAGTTTAATCAAACAAGAAGTGAACATTCTACCAAAATGCTTGAATAGCGTGTCAGGCATCGCCCGTGGACATTGTCCACCCCATATGGACACCTCTCAACACGTCCTTTCCAGAAACGCAGAAAACCCGGCGCGGGGCCGGGTTTTTTTACTTATATTAGATTTTGAAGTAGGTAACGGCTAAGGTGAGCAAGAAGAATAGGACTGATAGAACGACTGTGATTCTATGAAGGATCAAGTCAAGTCCACGTGCTTTTTGCTTACCGAATAACTGTTCAGCACCACCGGAAATGGCACCGGATAAACCAGCGCTTTTACCTGATTGAAGTAAGACAACAACGATAAGTGCAATACTTACGATCACTAATAATGTAACTAAAAATGCATGCATGAAGGCCACCTCCTGTAGACGTACAATACACAGTATATTAAATTTACCATAATTAAGCCTTTTTAACAATACAACTTTCTGTGACAGGTTTTGGATTGGAGGACTGTAAGAAAAGGATTATTGTTTTACCTTAATATTGAAATTGGCCTCGATATACTTTTTCTCTTCATCCAGTGATAATACTCCAGTCGCTTTTCCAATGGTTCCGCCTTGAAGATTCCAAATAGCATTGTGGTCGGTATCAACCCTTGAAAACTCTCCTTTTTCCCAGCGGTTCAAAATAGCAATATAAAGGGCTGCATTTTCATATTTGGCAGGGTGTGTATTGACTATTTCCAGCAATCGTTCCACCCGTTCCTTTGTTAATGGGATTGCTCCCCACTTTTTATTGGCGATCACCTTTTGGTGAGACATTTTGTGAATAGCATCCATGACTGCCGTTTCGGACATATCCATTGGGAACTCCACTGCAATTTGGCTGACGTCAGCATCCTCAATTTGGATGACGGTTTCCCCACTCTTTGCTTTTTGCTCCTTCATAGTGACATCCGCTTTTTGAAAAGGAAAAGCTCCGTTGAAAAGATAATATCCTGCAGCAAGAACAGCAACAATTATAAGCACCCACTGTATCTTCGATAACCTTTTCAGAATTTTTTTCATTCCCATCTTCCCCAGTCTATCTGTATTAAACAATGTTGTTATCTAAGTATTATTATACAAAGGCGAGTTCATTCCCTGCTTTTCGTTCCAAATTTTTTCATAAATGGATGCTACTACAGTGAAAAAACTCCTTACGACAGTAAACGACAGTGACGAAATGCTATCCGACAGTTGGAGCGATATATCCGACAGTAACCATACGTTATCCGCCAGTAAAAGCGACTTATCCAACAGTAACCCCCAAAACATAATAAAAGGACCTCCAGCCAAGTGTCCGGCAGGAGGTCCTAATTTTATTAAAAATTACTTCTTCAAGTTATAGAAAGACTTGATGCCATTATATTGTGCAGTTTCACCTAATTGATCTTCAATGCGAAGCAATTGGTTGTATTTCGCAACGCGGTCTGTACGAGATGGTGCACCAGTCTTGATTTGACCAGCGTTTGTAGCAACAGCGATGTCAGCGATTGTTGCATCTTCTGTTTCACCAGAACGGTGAGAGATAACCGCAGTGTAGCCAGCACGCTTAGCCATTTCGATCGCATCAAAAGTTTCAGTTAATGTACCGATTTGGTTAACTTTGATAAGGATAGAGTTGGCAATGCCTCTTTCAATTCCTTCTGCAAGTTTCTTAGTGTTTGTAACGAATAGGTCGTCACCGACTAATTGAACTTTGCCGCCGATGCGCTCAGTTAATAGCTTGTGGCCTTCCCAGTCGTTTTCATCAAGGCCGTCTTCGATAGAGATGATTGGGTATTTGGAAACAAGCTCTTCATACCAAGCAACCATTTCTTCAGAAGTCTTGACTTTGCCTTCGCCTTCAAGATGGTATTTGCCGTCTTCTTTGCTGTAAAGTTCAGAAGAAGCAACGTCCATAGCAAGCATAACTTCTTCGCCAGGCTTGTAGCCAGCTTTTTCAATAGCTTCGATGATTGTTTGTAATGCTTCTTCGTTAGAGCCTAGGTTTGGAGCAAAGCCGCCTTCGTCACCAACAGCAGTGTTTAAGCCTTTGCCTTTTAAAACAGACTTTAAACTGTGGAAAATTTCTGCGCCCATGCGAAGAGCTTCTTTGAAGCTAGGAGCACCAACAGGCATAACCATGAATTCCTGAATGTCTACGTTGTTATCAGCATGCGCGCCGCCGTTCACGATGTTCATCATTGGGACTGGAAGCTGCTTGGAGTTGAAGCCGCCAAGGTATTGGTATAAAGGAACATCCAGGTAGTTTGCTGCAGCATGAGCCACTGCCATAGAAACGCCAAGAATTGCGTTTGCACCTAATTTGCCTTTGTTTTCAGTTCCGTCTAACTCGATAAGAGCCTTATCGACAGAAACCTGATCAAGTACGCTGTAGCCTTCTTCTACTAGCATTGGCGCGATAATGTCGTTTACGTTGTCAACTGCTTTTTGAACACCTTTGCCAAGGTAGCGGCTCTTATCGCCGTCACGAAGTTCAACTGCTTCGTATTCACCTGTAGAAGCACCACTTGGTACTAATGCACGGCCAAATGCGCCTGATTCAGTGAAAACTTCAACTTCTACTGTTGGGTTACCGCGGGAATCTAATACTTCACGAGCATAAACATCAATAATATATGGCATTTTTAATTCTCTCCTTTGAAAAATTAATTTTATTAATCAAGTTCTGTTCAATTTTAGGTGAAAAATTACACCCTATTAGCGAATTTTCCGGTTCTACTAGCGAATTCGGGAGTCCTATTGGCGAATTTCGCAGTTCTATTGGCGAATACCAGCATTCTATTGGCGAATTTCAACGTTCTATTGGCGAATCGATTTTTTAAGCGAACTCCTACTTAATCAACGATTTTCCAGTCATTTCAGCCGGCTGCTTCACATTTAGAAGATCCAGTATAGTTGGCGCTAAATCTCCAAGGATACCACCGTCACGAACCTCAACACCCTGCTTTGTGACAATAACCGGCACGGGGTTAGTGGTGTGCGCCGTCATCGGATTGCCCTCAAGAGTCACTACTTCATCAGCGTTTCCGTGGTCGGCAGTGATAATCGCTGTACCGCCTTTTGCAAGAATTGCATCAACAATTTTTCCTAAGCACTCATCTACTGCCTCGATTGCCTTGACGGTTGGTTCAAGCTTACCAGAGTGCCCGACCATATCTGGGTTGGCAAAGTTTAAAAGAATCGCATCAAACTTGTCCGCTGCAATTTCCTTCAACAAAGCATCAGTAACTTCGTAGGCGCTCATTTCCGGCTGCAGGTCATAAGTTGGTACCTTTGGCGAATTGATTAAGATCCGCTCCTCACCAGGGAACTTATCCTCGCGTCCGCCGCTCATAAAGAACGTGACATGCGGATATTTTTCCGTTTCAGCAATGCGCAGCTGTTTCATATTATTTTGCGACAATACTTCACCTAACGTGTTGTCCAAGTTTGTCGGCTTAAAGGCAACATAGCCGTCGACTGACTCGCTGAAGTGCGTTAAACAAACGAAGTGTAAATGTTGCGGATGCTTCGGTCCGCGGTCAAACGAACGGAAATCTTCGTTGGTAAAGGTATTCGAAATCTGGATGGCCCGGTCCGGACGGAAGTTATAAAAAATAACTGCATCGTTGTCCTGGATGGTTGCAACAGGCTGTCCGTCTTCCTTGACGATTACCGATGGCAGGACGAATTCATCATAGATTCCGTGAGAATAAGAATCCTCTACAACCTCTAGTGGGCTCTTGTAAGAAGGACCTTCACCATACACCATTGCCCGATATGATTTTTCAACACGCTCCCAGCGCTTGTCACGGTCCATGGAATAATAGCGTCCGGAAATGGTGGCGATTTCGCCGACACCAATCTCCTTCATTTTTTCCATTGTTTCTTTAATATATGTTGGTGCTGTTTGTGGGCCGACGTCGCGGCCGTCAAGGAATGCGTGAATATATACTTTTTCCACGCCTTCTTCCTTGGCCAGTTTTAAAAGGGCAAACATATGGTTAATATGGCTGTGCACCCCGCCGTCAGACAGAAGGCCAAACAGATGCAAAGCTGTGCCATTTTTCTTCGCGTGCTCCATCGCGCCTAGGAAGGTTTCATTTTTTTCAAATTCCCCTTCACGGATAGCAATGTTAACACGAGTTAAGCTTTGGTAAACAATCCGGCCAGCACCGATATTCAGGTGACCGACTTCCGAGTTACCCATCTGCCCCTCAGGTAAGCCGACTGCTTCACCGCTCGCGGTTAAATGGTTATGTGGGTATGTTTCCCAATAGCGATCAAAATTTGGCTTTTTCGCATGGTAGACCGCATTACCTTTATGCTCGTCCCGGCAGCCGAAGCCGTCAAGGATGATGAGGGCAACAGGAGCTTTACTCATATTTACCACCCTCTAGTAATTGCAAAAATGACTGCGGTTCAAGGCTTGCGCCGCCAACAAGGGCACCGTCAATATCAGGCTGTCCCATGTATTCTTTAATGTTTTCTGGCTTCACGCTGCCGCCGTACTGAATACGGATAGCCGCTGCAACATCATCGGAAAATTGCTTACCAATAACTTGGCGGATGTGCGCGCAGACTTCGTTTGCATCTGCAGCAGTCGAAGATTTACCTGTTCCGATTGCCCAAATTGGTTCATAAGCAATCACTGTTTCTTTTACTTGATCCGCAGTTAAGCCTGCAAGTGCTTTTTCAATCTGGGAGCCAACAAGGTTCATCGTCTCGCCGTTTTCGCGTTGCTCTAATGTTTCACCGCAGCAAACAATTGGTGTTAGGCCGTGTTTAAATGCTGCAAGAACCTTTTTATTAACTGATTCATCTGTTTCATTGAACATTTCACGGCGCTCAGAGTGGCCAATAATGACATATTGAACGCCTAAGTCAGCAAGTGCCACAGGGCTGATTTCACCTGTAAATGCACCCTTTTCTTCAAAATGCACATTTTGAGCACCAATTTTCACTTCGCTGCCTTTGACCGTTTCCACAAGGCTTTGTAAAAATAACGCAGGTGCGCAAATGACAGAATCCATCTTGTCAGCAGCAGGCACAAGGCCTTTCACTTCTTCCGCAAAGCTTTTCGCTTCGGAAAGTGTTTTGTGCATTTTCCAGTTACCTGCAATAATTGGTTTACGCATGCTGGAACATCCCTTTCTTTGGTTAAAAAAATTGAAATGTAGATATCAGTACAAAATTTGTAGATATCTGCCTAAAATTTGTAGATATATTTTAAAAATTGTAGATATCGGCTCAATCTTTGTAGATATCAACCTTAAATTTGTAGATAAAATTATTTATCGTTCAACGCCACTACACCTGGAAGTGCTTTTCCTTCCATAAACTCCAATGAAGCACCGCCGCCTGTGGAGATGTGGCTCATTTTATCAGCAAGGCCGAATTTTTCAACTGCCGCTGCTGAATCGCCGCCGCCAATAACGGAATACGCACCTTCAGCATCTGCCAAAGCCTGTGCAACAGCCTTCGTGCCGCCAGCGAACTTATCGATTTCAAACACACCCATTGGCCCGTTCCAAATGACAAGCTTGGATTTTTGAATGACATCGCGGTAAATTTCTGCTGTTTTTTGTCCGATATCTAATGCTTCCCAATCGGCAGGAATCTCTTCGATCGCAACCACTTTTGTATTGGCATCTGCTGAGAAATCGTCAGCAACTATCGCATCAACCGGCATATAGAAGTTAACGCCCTTCGCCTTTGCTTTTTCCATAAAGGATTTAGCTAAGTCAATTTTGTCCTCTTCAAGCAGTGATTTACCGATTTCATGGCCCTGTGCCTTAACGAACGTATAAGCAAGGCCACCGCCGATAATCAAATTGTCAACTAATTCTAATAGATTTTCAATAACACCAATTTTGTCCTTTACCTTTGCCCCGCCAATAATCGCTGTGAATGGACGTTCCGGATTTGACAATGCCTTGCCAAGAACATCAAGCTCTTTTTGCATTAAGAAGCCTGATACTGCTGGCAGATGGTGTGCAATTCCTTCTGTGGAAGCATGAGCACGGTGGGCAGCACCAAATGCATCATTTACATAAACATCGGCTAGCTCTGCAAATGACTTCGCAAGTTCTGCATCATTCTTTTCTTCACCAGGGTAGAAACGAACATTTTCAAGCAATAAAACGTCGCCTTCAGTCATGGTGTCGATTAACGCTTTAACAGAATCCCCGTAGCCTTCATCTGCTTTCTTCACTTCTTTTCCAAGAAGTTCAGACAGGCGAACCGCTACTGGAGTTAGTCGCATCTCTTCAACCACTTTGCCCTTTGGTCGGCCTAAATGGCTCGCCAGAATTACTTTTGCACCTTGCTCGATTAAATATTGAATCGTTGGCAGTGCAGCACGAATTCGCGTTTCGTCGGTAATTTTTCCATCTTGCATTGGAACGTTGAAATCCACCCGGCAAAACACGCGTTTACCCTTCACATCAACATCTTTTACTGACTTTTTGTTCATCGAAAAAGGACCTCCTTATGTATGGCTATTGAAAAAATCCCTGGTAAAACACAGTAAAAAAGGAGAGGGGCTCCCATCACCCACTCCCCTTGGAATACCATTAATCATTATAAATAGTTTGCGGTAAAAATTCCATTCCTATCCAACGGGATTGGAAAAAAGAATTAAAGTCCTTTTTGAGCGATGTAATCTACAAGGTCAACAACGCGGTTAGAGTAACCAACTTCGTTATCGTACCAAGATAATACTTTTACCATGTTTCCTTCAAGAACCATTGTTGATAAACCATCAACAGTAGAAGAAACGGTAGCACCGTTGTAATCGCTAGAAACTAATGGAAGATCGCTGTATGCAAGAATACCTTTTAATGGACCCTCAGCAGCTTCTTTAAGAGCTGAGTTGATCTCGTCAACAGTTACATCTTTTTCTAATTCAGCAACTAAGTCAACGATAGAAACGTTTGGAGTTGGTACACGCATTGCCATACCATTTAATTTGCCTTTTAGTTCTGGTAAAACTAACGCTACCGCTTTTGCAGCACCAGTTGAAGTCGGGATCATGTTTTCAGCTGCTGCACGAGCACGACGGTAGTCCTTGTGTGGCAAGTCAAGGATTTGCTGGTCGTTAGTGTAAGAGTGAACAGTAGTCATCATACCGCGCTTGATACCGAATGTGTCATTTAATACTTTTGCAAATGGAGCTAAGCAGTTAGTAGTACAAGATGCGTTTGAAAGTACATGGTGGTTAGCTGCATCGTATTTGTCTTCGTTAACACCCATAACGATTGTGATATCTTCGTTAGTTGCTGGAGCAGAGATGATAACCTTTTTTGCACCTGCTTCAAGGTGTTTCGCTGCATCTTCGCGCTTTGTGAAACGGCCAGTAGATTCTACTACTATGTCTACACCAAGGTCGCCCCAGCCTAATTGCGCAGGATCGCGCTCAGCTAAAACCTTCACTTTGAGGCCGCCAACTACTAGGTATTCACCATCAACAGTTACATCTTCTGCAAGTGTTCCGTGAACAGTGTCATATTTTAAAAGGTGAGCAAGCATATTTGCATCTGTTAAGTCATTGATTGCTACGATTTCTACTTCGCTATTGTTTAATGCCGCACGGAATACGTTACGACCGATACGTCCAAAACCATTAATACCAACTTTTACTGTCATGTTAATTTCCTCCTTTAAATGGGCAGGGTTTTATTTTTAAAAAGGAATAATCCTTTTCATTAACTATTACTGGTTTAATAATTTGTTCGCTGCCCCTTCATCCGTAATTAATATCGTGGATGGCGGTGCCTGCTTCATATAGGCCCTGATTGCTTTCGCCTTTGACGTTCCACCAGCGACTGCAATCACGTTTTGAATCTTTTCCAAATCCTCTAGCTGAAGTCCAATGGTGACCACTTTGTGGACAATCTCGCCAGCCTCGCTAAAATAATAGCCGAAAGCCTCGCCGGCAGCTTTACCATTTTCCAGCTTTTCCAATATATCAGGGTTCGTCTTGCGCCGTTCGGCCATTGTCATAGCATCCCCAATTCCATGGAGAACCATGTTGGCGGAGCGGATTAATTCCAAAACTTCGTGGATGCCAGGTTCCTTAATCAGGGAGTCATAAATTTCCGTGCTGACCTGATCGGGAACATAAAAGACGCGGTGTCTAGAATGGGTGTTTTGCGCCATATTGGAGCAAATTGTGTTGGCTTGATTTTGAACATCCTCGCCAACCCCGCCTCGTGCTGGCACAAACAACAATTCCTTGCCAGAGGCTATAGGTGAGAGCCATTCCGCTACAGCAGCCATCGTTGAACCACCTGTAACAGCGATGATATTTTCCCCTTGAAAAAGCTTTTTCATGCAGGCCGCAGACGCCTTGCCAAGCTCACTTTTGACCATCGGGGATTCGTCGCTGTCTCCTGGAACAATGATGACTTTTTTAATACCAAGCTGATGCTTTAGTTCAAGCTCCATGACGTCGATACCCTTCAACTCACGCATAAACCCGTTTAAATCCTCAAGCAAATTTTTTCCCTCAAGAGTTAAACTCATTCCTACATTGTTTGTATAAATAAGATTTTGCTCTTTGAGGAATTCTACTTCACTACGAAGGATTCTCTCGGTCAGTCCAAGGCTTGTGGCTAAACTCCTCCTGCCTACAGGCTGCATCATTCCTATGTATCTTAGGATGGAATGACGTTTTTGCAGGACTGGAAGGAAATCGGGCAATAATCTTTTTGTCATATCGATGAATGACTGCATGTTTTCATACTCCTTTATTATATGCAGTTGGTCAAAAAATGTCCACCATAGACATATTATGTCCCACAACCACCAAAAAAAAATCACCCTTACTACGTTTTTTATTGTAGCAGGAGTGAAAATTTAATTCAACAAATAAAACTTAGGATTTTTCTTGCAAACGATTACTTATTTCATATTTATCAATGAACCCGTATGCAGCTTCTTCCCCATCAATGTGGACAACCGGGATCATCAGTCCGTAGCGCTCATGAAGCTCATCATCCTGCTCGATATCGATTTCTTCCAGAGAAAAATTATATTCCTCCTTCAGTTCGAGCAAGGTAGCTTTGGCTTTATCACATAGAGGGCAGCCGTTTCTTGTGTATAGGGTAATGGTTGATTGCGGCATTATTTGTATCCTTTCTAACTTTTATCATGCGAGGGGCAGCTATATCTCTCCAATTGCCACACTAGTTAAACCTCTTCCTCTTCGAAGAAGACGGGATGCCAAGTTGGTCCCGGTATTTGGCAATCGTTCTTCTGGAGACGACGATTCCCTCCAAGACCTTTAATTGTTCAGCGATATCCTGATCTGAAAGAGGCTTTTCTTTGTTTTCTTTTTCAATCAGTTTGCTAATAGCATTCTTTACCTGTGTCGACGAGGTGGACTCTTCCTCCGATACGGTTTGGATCGTACTCGAGAAAAACGACTTCAACGGAAATGTCCCAATCGGAGTTTGCACATATTTTTCCCGAACCGCCCGACTGACAGTCGATTCATGAACATCCAACTCGGAGGCAATTTCCTTCATCGTCATCGGTGCCAAATATTGCGGACCCTTTTGGAAAAAAGCAGGCTGCTTTTCGACAATCTTGGTAACCACCCTTGTCAGCGTTTCCTTGCGCTGCTCAATGCTTTTTAAAATCCATTGATAATCCTGTACCTTCTCATGAAGAAATTTGCTGACCTGCTGATCCTGGTCCTTAAATTTATGAAAATATTTATCATTAAAACTAATTTTCGGAATGGGGTCATCAAACATTCGGACGATTAGCCCTTCTTGTGTTTGTTCAATAATCACATCTGGAATGATGTAAGAAGCCGTTTCTATTCCCAGAAGGGCCCCCGGCTTCGGGTTCAAAAATTGGATCTCGTCAAAAACACCTTGGATCTCCTTTAACGAGACCTGAAGCTCCTTCGCAATTTGCTTCCATTTCTTTTCGGCAAACGGGATAAAATAGTCAGAGATTATCTTTTTGGCAAGCTCGTTATCAGGCATTAGATAGTCAACCTGGATATGCAAACATTCCTGCAGGTTTCTCGCCCCAATTCCCGCCGGTTCAAGCGTCTGAAGAACGGCCAGGCCGTCTTCAGCTAGTTCAAGCGGTATTCTTAATGTTGCGGCTACCTCGTGTAAATCGCCAGTAAAGTAACCGTTTTCATCTAAATTCTGAATAAGATAGCGTATTGCTTTTAACTCCTCCGCCGGTAGCTTTGATATATTTAACTGTGAAATTAATTGTTCCTCAAGCGAGTATGGCTTTGCACCAATCTGCTCAATCCAGTCTTTTTCCGTCTTTTGATGTTTGCGCCGGTTCCGGTCAAGCAGCGGATTCATCGGTCGCTCATTGAAATTTTCAATTTGTACTAGGGGATTTTCAAGTGCCTTATTTTCTAAAAATGCTGTCAATTCTTGCGCTGAATACTGCAATAAGGCAATCGCCTGGGACAGTTCCTGCGTCATGGTTAATTTCAGAGTTTGTTGTTGCCATAAACCTGCCTTAAAATTCATACGTTTCCCCCCTT